>CAMODY010000118.1 GCA_946611595.1 uncultured Clostridia bacterium
TGGTACTTGTTGGTTTGGTAATTATTTTTAAAGATCAGATCGTATCGCTGGCAAAGAGTATTTTCTCAAACATCAACAGCCAGGTTAATACGATATAAAGGTGGAGCGGCCGGGCAAAATGTATCTTTCCCATTTAAAACAAAAAAACTCGTATATGAAAAAGTCTGTTGCATGCCTAAAACTAAAATCAAGCATGACTATCTACATAACTCTAGTGTTGGTCGTAATAATGGCGCTCATCTTCACCCTGATTGAGTCCGGCCGCGTGAGCGCCGTTAATACAAAGCTGCGCAGTATTACGTACATGGCAGCAGATTCTGTATTTGCGGAATTTGCGCAGCCCCTGTTTGATCAATACGGAGTATTGATGTTATGGGCAGATGAAGACGAATTTATGAAGGCGTTTAACGGATACATTAAAGAGAACCTTGATATGAAGGAAACGGAAGCCGGTAGTGATATGGACCTTTATGGCATGCGCTACGCAGACAGTGCGCTTACAGAAGTTAAGTGGGTCACTGACGATGGCGGAGAATTGTTTGCAAAGCAGATATATGACTATATGAAAGTCCATGTGATTGAAAGCGCTATGGAGGAGCTCCTTTCCCGAACGGATTTTTTTGAACAGACAGAAAAAGTCAGAGAGGTAATGGGAGCGATTTCCGAATATCAAAGTGAGTTTATAAAGGTTGAAAAGAGTGTTTCGGAATTAAGTGACAAAGTAAATCATATTAAGGATATTTCGGAAAATCCGAAAACGCTTCTGGAAGAAATGCAGCGGGATCTGGATCTTTATCAGAATGAGGGCGATCAGGAAGCTGCAAAGCGTTTTTCTGAAAACCGAACGGAACTGAAAAAGAGTAATGATGAAATACAAGGGGAACTGTCGTCGGTGCAGGAAAAGACGGAAGAATACTATCAAAATGTGGATGCGGCAAAGGGAGGACTCCTTGCAATGAAAGAAGAATTGGAGCTTTCCAAAGAGGAGTATGCACCGGAAATCTATGAGGCGATCCAAAACAAAGTGAGCGAGATTGAAGACACCGGAAGCGAAGAAGGCGAAGGATATCAGACAATAAAAAGTAATGCGGAAACTGCTGCCGCTTTTCAGCAGACGATAAAGGGATTTGATGCTTTTTTTGAGGCGACAGAAGGCGAAGTCAGTGAAGAAAATGCCGGAACCTATCAGACCCTTACTGGCCAGGCGCTTGAAAGTATCAAAAGTTTTGATCTGTCGTCATTGAATGCCGGTTCAGTAGAAGCGGAGGCGGAGTCTGCAGATCTTTCCTTTATAGAGAACGTGAATCAAAAATATAAAACAGGACTTTTAGATCTTTTAGCAAAAGAGATTTCGGAAAAGCAGATCGATCAAAGCAGCTTTCCTTCTTTGACTAGTAAAGAAAAAACCACAGAGGAAGAAGGGGATTTTGTGGATAAAACCGTTCAAAAAGCCCTTTTTGCGGAATATAATGTGGAACATTTTGGCTGTTACACGGATAAAAAAGAAAACACAGCCTTAGACTATGAAGTGGAGTATGTCCTGGGTGGAAAAGATAACGACAGGGATAATTTATCTTCGGTGGCAACAAAACTGGTGCTGATACGTAGCGGTGCAAACCTTATAAACCTTTTGTTAGATAGCACGAAACAGGCGGAAATCCGGGAGCTTGCTGCTGCGGTTTCCTTTGGACAAGTTTACATTATGAAAATTGCGGAGCTCCTGATCACGACGGTCTGGGCATTAGCGGAAGCAATGCTGGATACAAAAGCTTTGTTTGAAGGAAAGAAGATTCCGCTTATGAAACAGCAGGGCGACTGGTTTTTATCGCTGGAGGGGTTAAAAAACTTTACCGGTGATGAAGCGACTGAAAGTGATGAAAAATTCGGACTTGGATATGAGGACTATCTGAGAGTCCTGCTGCTCCTGGAAAAGAAAGAGAATCAAAGATACAGAACCATGGATATGATACAGGCAAATATGTGTCTGAATGAAAATGCAGATTTCAGGATTAAAGACTGCATGGTGAAAGTGAAGGCAGATGTTCAGTATTCTGCGCCAAGCGTATTTGCTGCCCTTCCAATTGTAAGGCGAACAGCACTGCTTGATACTTCAGGCTATCAGTTTCATTTCACCCAGGAGTATGCATATTAGCGGATAAGAGGAAGCGCGGAGAGTAATGTCCTTTGTTTTTTGAAAACGACCAAACAAATATGAAAGAAATAACCAGTTTAAGTCAATATTATCAGGAAGGCATACCCGTAGCCAATAAGGGTCCGGTTTTCAATAAAAGAAGGGCATTATTCTCTGCGTCTTCCCCAAGGTGGAAAAAGATCAAAGCAAGCATGACGATAGAAGCTGCCATTGTGCTTCCGCTGTTTTTATTCTTTGTTATCGCCTTTTCCTATTTTTTGATCATCTTGTCTTTGCAGGCGGATATTCAGCTTCGAATGGAAGAGGCGTCAAGGCAGATCGGTACGCTGGCATATTTTGCGATACACTCAGAGGGAACTTTAACAAATACTGATGTGGAAGACGTTTCGGAAGAAGATGGCGGGTCAGCAGGGATTTTATCAGTTGGAATTAACTCCCTTTCCATAAAGGCTCTGATCTTAAAAGACGGATTGGCAGACAAAGTCAATCATTCCCGCATCAAAGGCGGAACTTCGGGAGTCTATGTCTACCACTCTTCTTATGATATGAAAAGCGGTATCCTGGATATCGTTTTAAATTACACCTATGATATTCCGTTTCTTCCGGATAGCATCGGAGATATTCGTTTCGTCCAAAGAAGCAGGAGCCATGTTTGGACGGGTAAAGAATTAAAAGACACTTCGCATAACGGCGGCGAAAGTGAAGGCGAGGGAAGAACTGTTTATGTAACCCCTTACGGCACAGTCTATCATTTGTCGACAGAGTGTCACTATTTGGATCTTTCTGTACATGAAGTGAGCGCAGCTGAAGTCGAAGATATTAGAAATAAAGATGGCGGGAAATATTATATGTGCAGTGACTGCTGCAAGAAAGGTCATAGCTACGACAGCGTATATGTTACCGATTACGGAACAAACTGGCATTCAGACCTTCATTGTACCGGCCTTAAAAGAACCGTTGAAGAGATTGATATTTCCGAGGTTGGAAATATGCATGCCTGCCCGAAATGCGGAGGCGAGCATTAATGGAAATATATCGCATCCTATCAGAGGTGGTCTTGTTGCTGTTCCTATTTGCTGCGGCGTTCATGGACTTTCGAAGCGGACAGCTATCTCTTTGGTTTTTGCTTGGGGCTATGGCAGCAGGTTTATTGCTGCGGATTATTGTTGGGAGCATATCTATAAAAAGCTTGCTGCTCGGAATCATCCCCGGAGCCGTTTTGTTCTTAATTGCCCTGCTTACAAAGCAAGCCATAGGCTATGGCGATTGCCTGTTGCTTGTAGTAACGGGAATCTTTTTGGGGCTTACATTTACAATCCTGCTGTTTTTAATTTCGCTCCTGTTTGCAGGTGCGGCATCTATCCTGCTTCTGGCCATGAAAAAAAGAAAACGGAAAGAAGCGCTGGCTTTTGCTCCTTTTATCTTAGCCGGCTATGTCGGCGTTTTGCTCTTGTCATAAATAAGCAGATCACTTTTGTTTTTAGAGGGACGAGCTATGTTACAGAAGATATATGAAAAGAAATTTCAAAGGATATTTCGCAAGAAACTAAAAGCAAGTTTTACGATCGAAGCAAGTGTCATTGTTCCACTTGCATTGTTGCTTGTTGCATCTGTAATAACTGTTGTTTTCATGCTTCATGACAGGGTGATCTTAAGTACGGTCAGCAGTTATGAAGTCATAGATCATGCAGCGGAGTATAAAGATAATCCGCAGGCAGCAGATGAAATTCTTGCGATGCTTGAAAAACGCCTGGTTACTGCCAAAAATGTGCAGTCGCTTGCGGAAGGAAAAGAAGATGGGATGAGTGTTCAGACATCAGCGGATATAGAGGTCCCGCTTGATTTTGTGCAAATGCTGACAGAAGCGGAAGGCGGAATCGAGGCTTCGGTCAATGTTTCGAACTTAAACCGGAGGGAGCAGCTTGTCCGTTATAAGACGATCTGTGATGGACTTTCTGCAATTACGAAGGATGAGGACTAAAACGATTTGCAACAGAATCCCTCATTACAAAGGATATGGACTGAGATAGAAGGTGGAGAACAACAATGAACATTAGTTTTAAAAATAATATCAATCACAGTTATATGGTAATCGAGAAGACAAAAGAATTTTCGGAACACCATTTTCTTGTAAAAATGCTGCTGGAGAATGAGATTTCAGGTTTATTGAGCGCGGGTTATGAGTGCGTGAACGGGGAATATAATATGCTCTATGATATTTCTTCGAAGCAGGCCTTTTCCAGGCTGTTTGAGATCAGGAAAATGAGTTTTGAAAATCTTAGGGCTTTTTTGTTTTCTTTAAAAGGTGTGCTCAGGACGCTTAACGAATACCTGATGGACCCCGATAATATCATACTCAAACAGGAATGCATTTTTGCAGATCCTTCCGGCTTGCAGTATTCCTTTTGCTACTATCCTTATTATCAGGGAAATCTGCTCTTAGAGCTTCGGGAACTATTAGAAAAGATGATCTCGATGGTGGACTACGAAGAGGAGAAGGCAGTTCGCTTAATTTATGAACTGCGCGAAAGTTTGCAGGAAGAAAATGCAACTATTGACAAGCTGTTAAAAGTTTATGAGAAGGTTGGTGGAGAACAGCTTCCGAAGATACAAAAGGTGATTCCGCCGGAAGAGTTTCAGTCTCGCCTTCTTCCACAAGCGGATGTAGTGTGGCGGGGAAAGCGAAAGGAATCATTTCAGGCCAGGGAAGCAGCTCCGGCTATGCCGGCTGTCCCTTCTCAGAACTGGCAGGAAGATGGCACTCTTGAGGAAGAAAGTTCCTTTATAGAAAAGCTGAAATACTATTTAAAGGGGCACTCATTTATAGAAATCTTAGAAGATCTGAATAATCGGGAACTAATGCAAAAAATCAGGCAGTGCGGCAAACTTGCGGAACTTCCGGAGCCATTTAAGCCAAGTGAGGCGATTTGTCCGAAACCGGCGGCAGACTTTGAATATATTAGTTTTTCGGATTTTGATTTCAAAGACAAAATGGCAGAACAAACGACGTATGGCGGAACAGTCTTGTTGGGAACAGAACAGAAAGAGATGCATAAATTAGTAGGCCTTAAAGAACAAAAAGAGCAGAGGTTCATTATTCAAAAGTATCCATATACGATTGGGAAGGCAGAAAAAGACAGTGATGCCTTCTTGGATGAAAAGACCGTCTCAAGAACACATGCCAGGATTTATGAGAAGGAAGGCGGCTATTATATTGAAGATTTAAATTCCATGAACGGAACCTATCTTAACGAAGAAAGACTGCCTGCCTACACTATGACACCGATCGCAGAAGGCGATATCCTGCGCTTTGCCGAAGCGGAATTTTGTTTTCGTTAAAGAAAAAGATTACTTC
>CAMODY010000119.1 GCA_946611595.1 uncultured Clostridia bacterium
CGGGGCCTTACCGGAACATGCCGTCAAAATACAGCACAAGACAATAAACGGAACCAACAGAGACTTCATGCGTTTCAGCGTTGTTTTTTTCCTGCCCCTGTGAATCTCCTTTCCCCTCATTACACCTACCATTTCAAGTATATCACACTGCATCCCTGTAACAACTTTTTCTTCATAAATTAATAGTTACGACATTTTTTGTGTGCTATACTGATGGCATATTCAGGAGGGATAATATGAGAAAAAGATTTCTGCAAAAATCAGTTCTTGTTATCACAGCTTTGTTACTTGCAGCCGGCTTGCTGCTTGGACAAAACACATCCGCTTCCGCAGAGGAAATGCCTCCTTCTGAAACAGGCATAGCTGCGGAAGAATCTACAACGATCACCGAAACAGAAGCCGAAAAAGCTGAACACATCACCTTCTCTTCCGAAATGCTTGCGGCTGCTAAGGACCGCTTTGGTTTAAACAGACGCATGCAGCTTTTCAATGCGCTCCCATCGCCCGCAGATTCCGGAAAGATCTTAGAATCCGCGTCCTTGCCGTACACGGGAAATGCGAAGGTTATTGCATTCCATGTCACTTTTCAAGATCAGAAATTTGAAGATGGCGATACGGAAGACGCGCTCCAGAAAGCGATCGGCGTTGATACGGCAGGCAACACCTACGCTCCTTTATTCAATAATCAATACGGCAGTCTTTCCGGCTACTACCAAAGAGCATCTTACGGAAAGCTTTCAATTGCCGGCGATACCTATGTTTACGATGCACAGAAAGCAAAAGAAGACTACGAAGACAGCACTGAATTGTGCCGGGAACTCCTTGACGCAATGAATGCAACAATTGATTTCAGCAAGTATGATGCAAATGCAGACGGTCTGATCGACTGCCTCTATTTGCATATTCCATATGACTCAAGCGATAAATGGAACTCAACATGGTGGCCGAACTGCGGCAATTTGATCGATGAAGAGAACATGACATATGATGGCGTTCATGCCGCATCCCGCGTCATCCTAAGCAGAAAAATCAACACAGATGATGGCGTTCGGACGCTGATCCACGAAAGCGGACATGCCATGGGCTTTCCGGATTACTATTCCTTCGATAAAACACCGGATCCGACCGGAGGAGCAAATCAACTGACAGGTATCCTGACCTTCGACATGATGGATACCAATACAGGTGACCATAATGGCTTTTCCAAGTGGATCGCAGGGTGGCTTACAAACGCCGATGTCACGCTTGTGAATGCAAATGAAAATGGAGTTGTTGCAACAAGGAACGGCCAAGCGGTCGGGACCGTTAACGAGGACGGCTCTGTGACATTGAACCTGGAAAGCTTTGATTCAGATGAAATAAGCAAAACCGGCGGCATCATTGTTGTCGGAAACAATGTACAGAATGCATTTGGGAATTATTTTCTCATTCAGTATGATACCTTTGCCGGAAACCAACAGGTTTATTACGGAGAGAATAAGCCGCTTCCTTCCGGATTTCGCGTCTACCGTGTGCAGGCGGAATTAGACGAGTATGGCCAGTTAAAGCGCAATAATACCCACTATCCGCTTTATGACAAACTGATCGAACTCGTGGATCCGGATTATAAAGCGGAACATACGACCCTTAACGATCCCTACGTTCCAACCGGATTTGCTGCAGAGACATACAACTGTATGTTCTACGGAGGCTCTTCGCTGACCCCGCTCACCGGACCATCTACGAACTTCCGTGAGGATATCAGTATTGGTTTCACCGGCATTTCAATTGATTTCCTCGAATCGGGTACGAATAGCGGTACACTTAAAATTTCCTACTCCGAAGAACATAAACCAACGGTGGAAGAATTAGACGTGAAACTCACCGAAGGCGTTGCTGCTCCCGGCGTATTTGAAGTGACCTTAAAAGGAAACCGCAACCTGCTCTTTGGTGTCTTTGGATCGCAGGGAATTTCCGCATCTATTAAAGAGGGAGAAGACTTCCTTGTCACGGACTCTTTGCGTGCCCCAAATTATGACCTCGATGGGGATACCATCACCGCGAAATTCCACTTCGACATCGACACCTTAAAACCAGGACGAACCGTTGTTGTCCGCTGCAGGGAAGGCGCCTTTGACATCGGCAAAGAAGGTGAATGGTCGAAACCGTTTGAGTTCGAAATTCCAATTACAACAGATATGACAGAGATTGCGGAGTCCGGATACATTGAGGACACGGTCGTAGAGAATAAAGGACAGGCCCTCACTCCTGTTCAGCGGGCAAAAGATGGCAGCTATTTCTTCTATGGATATGTTGCAAGCTTTCTTCCGACAAGCTCCACCGACATCTATAAATATACATTCACAGGTGAAAATCCGACTAATGTAACAAGGGAACTTTTAACTTCGGGAAGCACAGAGCGGACAGAAGCGGTCGATTATATCAACAATATCTATCAAATTCCGGCAACCGAGGGTGCTTCAAGCCTTCCGGAAAATGCAGAGCTTGGCAGATATACAGAGGTTCTGGATGCAGTTCAAATCGGAGACTATTACTACGCAGCTTCCTTCCGGAAATACGATTACACAGATTCGGAGCCAAACCGCATGGCAATCAGCAAATTCGACGCAGAAGGAAATCTGATTGAGCAGATCTTTCCTGCCGGGAATGAGATTAAGCAGGAGCCCGGAAGTTCAAGTCGTGTAAGGATCCTTGTAGGGCCTGCTGAAAAAATTGCAGTCACGTTGTTCGAGCCTTTCCAGGACCGCATCGCTCTTTACCTCACAGGAAACATGGCAACATTTTTCCTTGATCAGGATTTGAAACTGGTGTCCCGTTTGAATAATTACTCCTCCGGCTGTGGCACATGGCTGGAAGATGGAAGCTATATTACCTTCGGCCAGCGCATTCTCCCAACAAGCGAATCCAACGAAAGTGATTTCCCGCGTACGAATATGATCTGCTACGACCTCACTACGGTCATTGATCCACTGCAGTATAAGGCAGAAAGCGAGACCGGTGAAAAGACCCCTGTTTGGGTCTATGGCGAAGAAGAAGATTTATTGTTTGTCGCACATAGAAATGTGGATGATGATACTGCATTCGAGCACTTCACCGGCGTGCAGGTCGACGGAAATAACTTGTCTGATAAAGACTATACCGCAACCCCGGGCAGTGTTCATATCGCGCTGCACCCTGAGTATCTTGCAACACTTTCCGAAGGAACACATACACTGAGCGTTCTCTTCGACGACGGAAAAGCGGATGTCAACTTTACAATTCAGAAAGAGAAGGCGGATCCGGACGATAAAAAAACAGACCCGGATGATAAAAAGTCCGACACAACGCCGGACAACAAAAAGGCTGATCAGGCCCCGGATACCGGAGACCATAACCAGCCAGTTATTTGGATCATTGTGATGGCTGCAGCCGTTTGCATTATCCTCGCAGCCGTAATCGTCGTTTTCGTCAGAAGACGCAAGAAGTAAAATTACTTTTCAGTCAGTAAACCATTTCGATATGCTTTCAGCAATTCCTCAAGGTCCGCAACACGGGCCTTGAGTTCTTTTCCGGTGTCAGTATCTGCCACTTTCTTTCTCTTTCCAAGGCTGTGTTTCATAACGATTTCCGAGCTGATGCTGATCTCGTCCAGAACGGCTTTTTCCATCGTCTCAAACGGCGGATGCGCCGCAAGCACAAGCCCGTAGGAATTGTAAATCAGCGTATAGCCGGCATTGCCGGTCTGCTCCTGGTAAGCTTTCGAAAAGCCGCCATCGATCACAAGAAGTTTTCCGCCGCATTTGATCGGCGACTCACCCTTCTTAACGATGACCGGAACATGTCCGTTTACAATATGCGGCTCGCCCTCTTCAAGTCCAAACTCCTTAAAGATCTTATCCACGATCTCTTCTTTCTCATAAAGCGTGTAATATGGATTCTTCGGTTCTTTGTGCGTCTCTTTATCCGCGATAAAGTAGCGCTCAAACGTTGTCATCTTATCCTTGCCATAAACAGGGGAATATTTGCCCTGCCAGATATACCAGAGGATATCGAGGCCCTGCGCCTTCTCTTCCGGATCGTCGCTGTAGAAGCCTTTCCGCGCATAGAGTTCTAAGATGTCATACAACTCTTTGCCGCTGTACTTTTCTCCATAAATATCAACTTCGCGGAAACTGCCGTCCTCGTTCAGCGGCACGCAGCCGTGATACAGGAGATTTCCATTATAGACTTTATAAAGATTGCCTTTCCTGTAGAGGAAGCCAATATGTTTTTGCAAACGTCCGCTGTGAAGGAAGCTCTCTTTCAAGTGATCAAGCAGCGCGCGCTCTTCTGCAGTCAGCGCATATGGATCTTTTGGATCAACGGTCGGAAGATCCATGTCGCGCATCTCATATTCTTTTCCGTCAATGAGGATCGTGCCTTTTTCATAATCGATCTTATCTAAGAGCGCCCGGTCTTCCATGTCCCATTCCGGATGACGTCTTACGATCTGTCCCTCCAGCTTAAACTGGATCATCGCAACAGCCTTCTGCATCTTCGAATCGATTCCCGCATCGGCTTTGTCGTACAGATTGTCGTTATCAGTTACAGTGAAGATCTGTTCACATGGATTTTTATAGGTCTCCATTGCGAAACGCATCAGCGGGATCAGGTTGATGCCATAAGCTTCCTCTAAGATTGCAAGATTTGCATACCGCGCGGAAATGCGCAGGATATTGCAAATGCAGAGCGGAGATCCGGCCGCCGCGCCCATCCAGAGGATATCATGATTACCCCACTGGATGTCGACAGAATGATGTGCCATCAGGTCATCCATGATCCTGTGCGGATACGGACCTCTGTCGTAGATGTCTCCAATTACGTGAAGATGTTCGATGATAAAGCGGCGGATCAGGTGGCAAAGCGCAATGATCAGTTCGCTCGCAATTCCCGTTTCGATCACTGCATCTATGATCTCGTTATAGTAGTCTGCCTGGTTTTCGATCTCCGGATGTCCGCTCATCAGTTCTTCGATAATATAAGCGAATCCTTCCGGAAGCGCCTTGCGGACCTTGGATCTTGTATATTTCGAGGATGCAACTTTGCAGACACGTGTCAGGCGAAGGATCGTTACTCTCCGCCAGTCATCAATTGCTCCATCCTCGCTTGCCTTCTTTTCCATTTGCGGGAGCTTGATCTCCGGATAGTAGATCAGCATGGCAAGGCTTCGCTTTTCCGGAATCCCCATCGTGATCCCGAACTCTTCTTCAATCTTGCGCTGCACTGCGCCGGAGCCGTTGCACATAATGTTTCGGAACTGCTCATACTCCCCGTGGAGGTCGGTAATGAAATGCTCCGTCCCCTTCGGCAGGTTCATGATCGCCTTCAGATTCACAATTTCAGTCGCCGTTTCCGCAATATTCGGATACTGCGTGGAAAGCAGTTTTAAGTATTTGAGTTTTTCCTGATCCATATTTCTTCCTTTCTCATAAAAGGTCTTGATTATATTATTTGTTATACGCTTGCCTTTATCT
>CAMODY010000120.1 GCA_946611595.1 uncultured Clostridia bacterium
ATCGTATTCGCTGACAGCTTTGGTCATGAAGATTATATTCTTCAGGCAGCAATGGAGAACCCGGATGTTCAGTTCTGCCATGCAACAGGAACCAAGGCACACACAGAACTCGTAGAAAACTATCACAATGCTTTCGCATCCATCTATGAAGGCCGTTATCTTGCAGGTGTAGCTGCAGGAATGAAGCTGAATCAGATGATCGAAGAAGGCAAGATCACAGCTGACAAGGCTGTTATGGGTTATGTTGGAGCTTATCCTTATGCAGAAGTTAAATCCGGATACACCTCTTTCTATCTTGGAGCAAAGAGTGTATGCCCGACAGCTACAATGCAGGTAACCTTCACAAACTCCTGGTATGATGAGACCTTAGAGAAGACCGGAGCACAGACTCTGATCGACAAAGGATGCGTACTTATCAGCCAGCACGCTGACTCCATGGGTGCTCCGACAGCTTGTGAAGCAGCAGGCGTTCCGAACGTATCCTACAATGGATCCACAGTTCAGGCTTGCCCGAACACCTTCATCGTTTCTTCCAGAATCGACTGGGCTCCGTACTTCACATATGCTATGGAAGCTACAAAGAACGGCGAAGCAATCGATTATGACTGGGTTGGAACAATCGATACAGGAAGCGTTGTTCTTACAGAAGTTAACGAAGCTGCAGCAGCTCCGGGAACCGCTGAGGCAATCGAAGCAGCAAAAGCTGACCTCGTAGCAGGCAACATTCAGGTATTCGATACCAAGAACTTCACAGTTGGCGGACAGGCATTAACTTCCTATCAGGCAGACGTTGACGATATGGGCGACTTCCAGCCGGAAACAGAAGTTATTGAAAACGGAATCTTCAAAGAGTCTTATTTCAGATCTGCTCCGTATTTCGATATCGATATCGATGGAATTACGATCTTAGGCGATGTTCAGTAAATAAAATGATTTTTGGGAGGCTGCCATCAGGCAGTCCTCCCGATTCGTTTTTTTAGAAACCGTTTGACATGGTTAAAAAAAATAGGCAGGCAGCAATTGCACCAAAGGAAAGATCAAATCCTTGATTTCTCCTTTGATGCAGTTACTGTTTTATGGCAGAAAGGAACAAACGTGGAAAACAAAACACCAATCCTTCAGCTAAGGGGAATTACCAAAAGATTTGGTGATATCATAGCGAACGAGAAGGTCAACCTTGATGTTTATGAAGGCGAGATCCTTGCGCTACTCGGTGAAAACGGCAGCGGAAAGACCACCCTCATGAACATGATCTCCGGTATCTATTATCCGGATGAGGGCGAAATTTTTGTAAAAGGACAACCTGTCAGTATCGCCAAGCCTGAAGACGCCTTTCATCTTGGCATCGGCATGATCCACCAGCATTTTAAACTGGTTGATGTATTGACAGCTACAGAAAACATTATCCTTGGTCTCAAAGAGCCGGGCGGTCTCGACCTAAAAAAGGCTGCTGATCGTATCAAAGAAATCTGTGATACCTATGGATTTGAAATCGATCCAAATCAGAAGATCTACAACATGAGCGTTTCCCAAAAGCAAACGGTTGAGATTGTAAAAGTCCTTTATCGTGGGGCAGATATCCTGATTCTTGATGAGCCGACTGCAGTACTGACCCCGCAGGAGGCAGAAAAGCTTTTTAATGTGCTTCGTAATATGAAAAAAGATGGAAAGTCCGTCATTATCATTACGCATAAGCTGAATGAGGTTATGGAGATTTCAGACCGTGTTACGATCCTCAGAAAAGGACAGTATATATGTGATCTGGAGACAAAAACTGCCAGCGTTCAGGCACTGACAGATGCAATGGTTGGCCATGCGGTAGAACTGAACATTGATCGTCCTCAGCCGGTTGATCCAAAACCTCGTATTATGGTCGATCATCTGACTGTACGCAGCCAGGATGGCGTTTTAAAATTGAAAGATGTCAGTTTTACTGCAAACAGCGGCGAGATTTTAGGAATTGCAGGTATTGCAGGAAATGGACAGAAAGAACTTCTTGAAGCAATCGCAGGCCTTCAGCCGGCTGAAAACGGCGATATCTATTACATTGAAGAGGATGGCTCAAAAGAAGAACTTCTCGGCATGGATCCTCTGAAGATTGCAGCGATGGGCGTCTCTCTTTCCTTTGTTCCTGAAGACCGATTGGGCATGGGCCTTGTCGGAAACATGGATCTTACAGAAAATATGATGCTCCGTTCCTTCCGAAATGGAAAAGGTGTTTTTACAGACCGGAAAAGTCCGCATGATCTTGCGGAGCATGTCGTAGAAGAGCTTGAAGTCAATACTCCAAGTGTGACAACGCCGGTTCGTAAACTTTCAGGCGGTAACGTACAGAAAGTCTTAGTCGGAAGAGAGATCGCAAGTGCACCGACGGTACTTCTTACTGCCTATGCCGTTCGAGGCCTTGATATCAACTCTTCTTATCTGATCTATGATCTGATCAATAAACAGAAGAAAAATGGAGTAGCAGTCGTCTATGTCGGCGAAGATCTTGACGTGCTTCTTGAACTTTGCGACAGGATCTTAGTCCTTTGCGACGGACAGGTCAGCGGCATCTTAGATGGAAGAACGGCTCAGAAAAATGAAGTCGGACTTATGATGACAAAAGTAGGAGGAGGTGAAGCAGAATGACGAATACAGTAAAGACTCCTCTGGTTCATATCACAAGAAGAAAAAATATCGTATGGTACCGCGCGTGGGCAATCCGTGTTATCGCTGTGATTCTTGCTCTGATTCTCTGCGGTATCATTACCACCTTTGTCGTGCATATCAACGCGATTGAGGTTTACAAGACAATGATCGCCGGAAACTTCGGAACAGCCCGTAAGGTCTGGTTCATGGGACAGGATCTTGCAACGCTTCTGATCATTTCCCTTGCACTGGCACCGGCCTTTCGCATGCGCTTTTGGAACCTCGGAGGTGACGGACAGGCTCTTATGGGATGCTTCGGTGCAGCGGCAGTCATGATCCTCTTCAGCGGCTCGATGCCGAACTGGCTGCTCCTTATCGTTATGTTCGTTGCGGCAATCGTAGCCGGAATGCTCTGGGCATTTATTCCTGCTTTCTTTAAAGCAAAGTGGAATACGAACGAGACCTTATTCACCCTGATGATGAACTACATTGCAACTCAGCTGATCGCATTCTTCGTCGTTGTATGGGAGAACCCGAAAGGCTCCAGTAAGATCGGTATTATCAATCAGAGAACACAGCTTGGCTGGCTTCCGGATATCGGAGGAAACAAATATATCCTGATCATTATTGTTGCTATCGTCCTGGCAGTTGGAATGTTCATTTACATGCGCTATTCCAAGCACGGCTATGAGATTGCCGTTGTAGGTGAGAGTGAGCCGACCGCTAGATACGTAGGTATCAAGGTCCGCAAAGTCATTATCCGTACGATGCTCCTTTCCGGTGCGATCTGCGGTCTTGCTGGATTCATGATGGTAGCTTCTACCAACCATACACTTACAACGACTCTTGTCGGCGGACGCGGATTTACCGGCGTTATGGTTGCATGGCTTGCAAAATTCAATCCGTTCTTTATGATCATCACAAGCTTCATCCTTGTCTTCTTAGGAAGAGGTGCTTCTGAGATCTCCACTATGTTCGGATTTAACGATTCATTCGGGTCGATCCTGACAGGTATCATCCTGTTCTTCATTATCGGCTGCGAATTCTTCCTGAACTATGAACTTCACTTCAGGAAATCTGCTAAGAAGGAGGTGGCGTAAGATGTTTGATATTGTTGCTTTTATCCCGAGAGCAGTCATTCAGGGCATCCCGCTGCTTTATGGATGTGTCGGTGAGACCATTACAGAAAAGAGTGGTAACTTAAACCTTGGAACTCCGGGTATCATGTATGTCGGAGGTATCTGCGGCGTCATTGGATCCTTTGTTTATGAGCAGAAAGCAGGAGATCATATGATCGGCTTCCTTGCAATTGCAATCCCGATCCTGTGCTGCCTGATCGGCTCCCTCTTGATGGGACTGATCTACTGCTTCCTTACGGTTACGCTGCGTGCAAACCAGAACGTAACAGGTCTTGCAATGACGACCTTTGGCGTTGGTATCGGAAACTTCTTCGGCGGTTCCTTGATCAAGCTGAGTGGAGCAGACGTTCCTTCTATCGCACTTTCAAAGACGCACGCTTATATCAGCGCTACACTTCCGTTTGCAAAGAACTTAGGCTGGTTTGGAAAGATCTTCTTATCCTATGGCTTCCTTGCCTATGCGGCAATTGCAATGGCGATCATTGCAGCAATCACACTTAAGAAGACCCGTGTCGGCCTGAATCTTCGTGCGGTTGGTGAAAGTCCTGCAACAGCGGATGCAGCCGGAATCAACGTTATTCGTTATAAATACGTTGCGACCTGCCTTGGCGCTATGATCGCAGGTCTTGGCGGACTTTACTATGTTATGGACTTTGCAAGCGGCGTCTGGTCCAACGATGCATTTGGTGACAGAGGATGGCTTGCGATTGCTCTCGTAATCTTTACGATCTGGCGTCCGAACATCGCGATCTTCGCATCAATCCTTTTCGGTGGTCTTTGTATCCTGCATATGTTCATTCCATCTGGAACGAACCTTGCAGTCAAAGAGCTTTACAAGGGAATCCCATATTTGGTAACGATCATCGTACTGATCTTTACCTCCCTTCGTAACAAGAGAGAGAACCAGCCGCCTGCGAGCCTCGGCCTCTCGTACTTTAGAGAGGACCGCTAGCGAAGGTAAACGTTTAGAACAAATGACAAAAAAACTACCGGCATGAACTGCCGGTAGTTTTAGTATTATATTTTAATTATTATTCAACGACTACATATACATCTTTGTATGCGTGGGACGGGCCGATGTCACAGGAGATGCGCACAGTGTAAATCCCTTTTTTCGTGTTATCCCAAGTACCGGAAACGCTAAGGTACTGTGAAACATCATTTCCAAAATTATCTTTTGCAGTAGCAGCTGCAATCACAGGATCCTGTTCGTAATCGGTATTCAATGCAACGGTTACGCTGTTTGGAACCTGAAGATCGATCGTATAAGAATGCCAAGGGTTCGAACTGATTGGATCTGTCGGATCCCAGCCGCTGATCTCAGGAATGTCTGTAGGGATCTTATATGGAGTCGGTTTTTCCAGCGGAAGCTGTTCATTTTCGTCGTAATAGATCACAACTTCTGCGCCTGTTGCGAGATGTTCACCCAACCAGCGGACATCTCCGCAAGCCATACGGATGCAGCCCATTGAAGCATAATCCCCGAGTTTGTTATATTCTTCTGTTTCAAGTGTTCCGTGGTCCGTTTCAAAATACGGAACAGAGTGGAACATGATGTCATTATAGACACCATCGATGATGCGGTATGCATACAGGCCTTCCGTACCATCAGCCATGTAGCACCATTCGTTTGCCGGAGCAATGATCCATTCACCCATTGAGAAGGTTCCTTCCGGGGTCTCATGACCATCGCGTCTTCCGGTTGAGCAGGCAAA
>CAMODY010000121.1 GCA_946611595.1 uncultured Clostridia bacterium
GCTTCTTCTACAACAGCTTCGGCATCGCTTTTATTTTCATGTTTTTTATCCATCGATTTCTCCTTTCATAGGATTTCTGAACATTTACATTTCTTTGATGCTCACATGATAATCCCCGGGGGAAATAAAAATCTCCGCAAAACTGCGGGGATTTTGTCACAAAATTGCAACAGGATCTATCTTGTTCACTTCTACACAAAGCAGCTTTTTGACATTGTTAAAAAATTAATAATGCCTTGTAATAAAAGCCATTTATACTATAATCAGTAATACAAAAGATGTTCTGACCACAAGGTCATCTGACCTGAAGGGGAAGGCGTGGGAATAAGTTTTAAAATAAGCAGCACCGACTGCTGAAGACCCTGCACCCCTTTTAGGTGCAGGGTTTTTAGTTTGAAAGGAAAAACGATGGAGACCAGAGTTGCTATTTTAGGCATTGTTGTTGAAAATCCGGAATCTGTAGGAAAGCTGAACAGCCTCCTTCACGACTACAGCCAATATATCGTTGGAAGAATGGGCGTTCCTTATAAAGAAAGAGGAATCTCTTTGATCAGCGTCATGGTAGATGGTCCATCGGATGAGATCAGTTCTCTTTCCGGAAAGATCGGTCAGCTCGACGGGATCACCGCAAAAGCGGTTTATTCCAAACTTCCGGCATAACTAAAAGGGTCGAAGACAGGATTACCAAAAACTATGTGATACAGGAGTATAACGTGAAGAAAATCGCAATTTACGGAAAAGGCGGAATCGGAAAATCAACGATCGTTTCGAACCTTTCGGTCGCCTTAAGCCGCATGGGATATAAAGTGATACAGATCGGATGCGACCCGAAAGCAGATTCAACCATTTCGCTAAGGAATGGAGCTCCGCTTAAGACGGTCCTTCAGGCCATGCGTGAAGATATGAATACCATGAAGCTCGAAGAGATTTCCCTTGTCGGATACGAAGGCGTTGTCTGTGTAGAGGCCGGCGGCCCGATCCCTGGGCAAGGCTGTGCAGGTAGAGGTATCATCACCGCCTTAGAAAAAGCAGAAAAACTTGGCCTCTATGAAAAATATGATCCGGACTTCGTTCTTTATGACGTTTTAGGCGATGTCGTCTGCGGCGGATTTTCCATGCCGATGCGCGGAGGCTATGCAGACGAAGTTTATATCGTAAGTTCCGGTGAAAACATGTCCATCTATGCAGCTGCAAACATCGCAACTGCCCTGAAAGGTTTTGAAGGACGCGGCTATGCTTCTTTAGGCGGCATCATTTTAAATCATAGGAACGTTAAAAACGAAAACGAAAAAGTAAAAGAACTGGCAAATGATTTTGAGACCGAAATCGTCTCTGAAATCCCCTGGTCAGAAAAGATACAGGAAGCAGACGAAGAGAAAAAGACTCTTATGGAATGTTTCCCGGAAAGCTCTGAGGCAGGATGCTTTATAGAATTGGCAAAGTACATATCTAAGTAAGAAAAATGTTAAGCAGTATCAACGCTCCGGAAAATACCGGTGCAGAACAAGTTTATATTAAGGACGCTTCCTTCCCCGCTCCGTTTCATGCAGGATTGGAGTACAGTTCCCCTGCGCGCGGAACCTGGAATATCGTCCATACAGGCATGCTGATCCCTGAGTCACATCAGATCTTTGTCTGTGCCTACGGCTGCCTGCGCGGCGTTGTACTGACAGCAGCAGAAATGAACGCCCTGGACCGTTACTCTTCCATCAGCATCAGCGAAAAACAGGTATTAGACGGCGGCATGGAACAGCTCATGATCGACGGAGTAAAAGACATCATTGAAAAGCTATCCTACCGTCCACGCGCCATTTTACTTTTCATTAGTTGTCAGCACTTTTTCCTGGCCTATGATCAGCAGTATGTCTTCGACACAGTGTCAGACATGTTTCCGGACATCCGTTTTATTGACTGCTATATGATCCCGACGTTAAGAAAAAGCGGAATCACACCGGATCAGAAAATGCGTATCCAAATGCATATGGCATGGAAAAAGCCGGAAGTGAAGAATAAAAACCAAATAAATCTGATTGGAAGTAACCTTCCGCTTTATGCACACGCAGAACTGATCGGCTGGTTGAAAGAAAACGGCATCACACTTAGGCAGATCCACGACTGTAAAGATTATGACGACTATCTTTCCATGGCAGCCTCCTCATTTAATATTTATTATGAGCCGCTCGTTCATATGGCTGCAGAGGATTTAAAAAAGCGTCTCGATACGGACAGCTGTTATCTGACGTTCAGTTTTAGAAAGGAAGAACTTTTAGAAGATTATAAACGCCTTGCAGCTACGCTCAATCTTGAGGAACCGAACTTTACAGCCGAGATAGAAGAGATGGAAAGTGCAATTGAAATTGCGAAAGAAAAGATCGGGGACACAGAAATCGTGATCGACTATTCCTTTACTTTCCGTCCTTTAAGCTTTGCAAGGATGCTTTTAGAGCATGGTTTTCATGTTACGGAAATTTATGCTGATGCTTTTGCTGCGGATGACAAGGAAGACTTTGAATATTTAAAGGAGCACTTCCCGGATCTTTTGATTCGCCCGACAAACCGTCCCGGCATGCGTTTCGTTCATGAAACAGCCGATCAAAAAGTACTCGCGATCGGCCAGAAGGCGGCCTACTTCCGCGGGACCGATTATTTTGTAAATGTCGCAGAAAGCGGCGGCTATTTTGGATTTAACGGAATCAGCGAGATCATGCGTCTGATGACCGAAGCTTATAACGAAAAGAAAGATAGAAAGGAGATCATCCAGAAGAAAGGTTTTGGATGCGAAAGCTGTATATGAAACAGGTCGTAGTAAAAACCTCAACTTATTCCTCTGACGAGTTTGGCGTCTGCTCTGCTCTTTACGAGCTCGGCGGCATGGTTGTCATGCACGACGCTTCCGGATGCAACTCCACCTACACCACGCACGACGAACCTCGCTGGTATGACATGGACAGCATGATCTACATCTCTGCGATTTCGGAAATGGAAGCGATCATGGGAGATGACGAAAAACTGATCACGGACATTTTAGAGACAGCCGAAGAACTGAAGCCAAAATTCATCGCCATCGTCGGAGCGCCGATCCCTTATATGACAGGAACGGACTTTCAGGCGATCGCAAATATCGTCGAAGAGAAAGCAGGCCTTTTCTGTTTCGGTTTTCAGACGAACGGCATGGAATACTATACAAAAGGAATCTCCATGGCGCTTCGGGAACTTACAGACCGCTTCTGCATTGAATCCGTTCCAAAGCCTTCCGACAGGATGCGCGTCAATATCCTCGGCGCGACACCTTTGGATTTTTCCGTGAACGGAACGGTAGATGCGATTGAGAGCTGGCTTTCCAAAAAAGGCTTTGAACCAGGCTGCTGCTTTGCGATGGGGAGTTCTTTGGATGAAATCTTTTTAGCTTCATCTGCACATGTAAACCTTGTGATTTCCTACGGCGGATTAGAAGCCGCAAAACTTTTAGAAGAACGTTTCGGCATTCCTTACGTTGTCGGCGTTCCATACGGCCAGGTCTTTTCGAATCTTTTAGGAAATACGATTTACCAGGCCTCGATGATGAACCGGCACCAGATTGCATATGCCGCAAAGATGGAATACGGAAGCGAGTCAAAAAAGCAGGTGGCGATCATTGGAGAAAGCGTCCTTTGTGCATCTTTAGCGTCTGCGATTGAGATGGAACATCCGGAGCTGAACTGCAAAGTGCTCTGTCCTTTAGATACAGAGTCCCTGCTGCTTCGGCCGGGCGATCAAAGAACGCCGGAGGAAGACGACATTGCCTCGGCACTTAAAAAAGCAGATTTTGTGATTGCTGATCCGCTTTATCAAACGCTTTGTCCGGAGAAGGAATTTATCTCCCTTCCGCACACAGCTTTTTCAGGAAGAATATTTGAGAAAGAGATCCCAATTTTAATCGGAGACCTCTCAGCTTTGAAACTATAAGGAGACATCACGCATGCTTAAAATTGCAATTTACGGAAAAGGCGGAATCGGAAAATCCACAACGACAGCAAATCTCGCTGCGGCATTTTCCACGCTTGGAAAAAAAGTAATCCAGATCGGATGCGATCCGAAGGCAGATTCCACAATGAATCTTTTAGGCGGCCATCCGGTTCAGCCGGTCATGGACTACATCCGCGAAAAAGATGAAGAGCCTGAAAAAATCGAAGAGATCACAAAAGAAGGATTCGGAGGCATCGTCTGCATCGAGACCGGCGGCCCTACTCCGGGACTTGGCTGTGCAGGACGCGGAATCATCACAACCTTTTCCCTTTTAGAAGAGCTTGAACTTTTTGAGACCTATCATCCGGACGTTGTTTTATACGACGTTTTAGGAGATGTTGTCTGCGGAGGCTTTGCTGCACCAATCCGCGAAGGCTATGCAGAACAGATCCTGATCGTAACCTCTGGAGAAAAGATGGCTCTTTACGCAGCAAATAATATCAATACCGCAGTTAAAAATTTTGAGGACAGAGGCTATGCCAAAGTCCGCGGCATCATCTTAAACCGCCGCAAAGTGGAAAACGAATATGAAAAAGTTTCCGCCTTTGCTGAAGCAAACGGACTTGAGATCATTGCCGACATTCCAAGAAGCGACGACATCATCAAATATGAAGATCAGGGCATGACGGTAATTGAAGGCGATCCGAATTTAGAGATCAGCAAAACTTACATTGCCCTTGCAAAAAAATTATTGGAAAGTGAAACAAATGAGTAAAGAAGTCTACAGCATTACAGCGAAAGAACTTGCAGAACTCGGAAAAGACAATGTTCCGGAAGAGCTTCTTTCAGCAAAACATTTAATATACAGTTCTCCTGCAACGCTCGCATTTAACTCTCCGGGCGCACAGGGCTTCGGCGTAAAACGGGCCGGTCTTTCTGTCCCGGGTTCTGTCATGCTCCTTGTAGCTCCCGGCTGCTGCGGAAGAAACACCCAGCTGTTAAACGCGCCGGGCGGACTTGGAGAAAAGTTCTTTTATCTTTTGCAGGATGAAACGGATATCGTAACCGGAAGGCACTTAAACAAAGTCTCCAAGGCTGTAAAAGAAGTCGTGGATTCACTCGAAGAAAAACCTTCCTGCGTCATGATCTGCATTACCTGTGTCGATGCTCTTTTAGGCACCGACATGGAACGTGTCTGCCGTAAAGCCACCGACTACGCGGGCGTTCCGGTACTTCCATGTTATATGTATGCGCTGACCAGAGAAGGCCGCATTCCGCCGATGGTAGCTGTCCGGAAAACCGTCTACTCTCTTTTAGAGCCGCTTAAGAAAAATCCGAAAACGGTGAATCTTTTAGGCGAGTTTGCGCCTTATAGTGATGACTGCGAGCTCTATCAGATTTTAAAAGACATTGGAATTACAAAGATCAATGAACTTGCCCGCTGCAAGGATTTTGAAGAATATAAAACAATGGCGGAAGCCAATTTCAATATCATCCTGAACCCGGAAAGCCGGCTTGCCG
>CAMODY010000122.1 GCA_946611595.1 uncultured Clostridia bacterium
CCGACCTGCTGTCTGATGGCGCAGTCCGCGTGACATTCTTTTCCGATCTGCGTAACTTCCAAAAGCGTCTCACCGATGCGAAGCTTTGTGCCGATCGGTAGCGTGCAGAGCTCGATGCCTTCAGTCAGGATGTTTTCTGCAAATGCTCCAATCGGAATATCCGGGAATTTCGCCCGCATTTTTTCAACGCTTTCATCTGCGAGCAAACTGACCTGGCGGTGCCAGTTTCCTGCATGGGCATCGCCGATGATGCCGTGCTCTTTCTTCAGCTGCACAGAATCGACCGGGTGTTTCATTGTTCCTTTTTTCTCGCTGATACAGACAGCAATTACCTTTGCCATTTTCTCACCTCATAATGTGACAAAAGAACCGTCCCCTTGTCACCTAAATTACATAATCGTTGCCGTGACGTTCCTGCTCTTTGTCCAGAATGTCCTGCAAGGTGATCCCTTCGAGATATTCTGTGATCACATCATATAATCCCTGCCAGATCGGAAGGGTCACGCACTCGGCGCTCCGCTCGCACTCGTTCGGCTCCTGATCCAGGCAGGCAACCGGAGCGATGGAGCCTTCGGTTAAACGAAGGACTTCAGCAACCGTATATTGTTCCGGCTTCCGGGCAAGCTTATAGCCGCCCTGTGCGCCGCGGTTGGTGAGCAGCATCCCCGTGTGGTTAAAGATCGGGATGATCTGCTCTAAATATTTCTTGGAGATCTGCTGACGCTTTGCAATGTCTTTGAGCGAGATGTAGCCGCTTTCTTTATGTTCAGCAAGATCGATCAGCATCCTGAGTGCGTAGCGTCCCTTGGTTGAAATTTTCATGTTGTCTCTCCTGTAGTTATGTCTCTTCTGGATTCAGCCGGAAATCTATTTTCTGCATTCCTTCTTTTTTACAAATTCTATAAACGAGCGCAGTCCTTATAAGAGTGCGTAGTCCAGATATAAGTGTTTTGCTTTATCCGCATTGTAGAAATACTCGTTCTCATGTGGAACTCCGCGAAAGCGCAGCTCCCCGTTTTGAAACGCGAGAAGCGTATTCATCGGAACCGGCTGCCAGTCCTTGGAATCAAGAGGCTGCGTGGAAAAGATCCGCGCCTTTCCCTGCTGCTTCATATGAAGGCTGCCTCTGTAGTTGGTATGAACGTACATTAGTTCTCCGTCGTACAACAGAAGATTTACCTTGTTCTCCGGGGTGATTTCGTGAATGATCCGATCGAGCAGGGCAAAGCGTTTTTCCGCATCATCGGCAGCTCCTTCTTCAAGGGCTTTATTCCATTGTTTGATAAAATACAGCAGGATCCTCTCGCTGTCCGTATGGCCTTTCTGGTGGTAAAACATCGGGTCCAGGATCTGGCTTTCAAAGATCGTTCCGTTATGCGCAAGCGTCCACGTCCTGCCGGCAGCATCCTTCATCACGAACGGATGCGTGTTCTCATATTCCACATGACCTTTTGTCGCAAGTCGGATGTGTGCGATCATATTTTGAGCTTCTGTATGGGCTGTCAGGCGGGCTTTCAGGTACATACTTTTGCAGGCATTGATAGGCTGCTTTTCCAGGGAAACTTCATTCCCATAGAAGAAAGCCATGCCCCAGCCGTCGGGATGCTGCATGCCGTGCGAAAAGAATTCGTGCAGCAGATCGTTCGTTTTGATTGGTTTTGGTGAGCTGATTCCGAATAGTTCGCACATGTTATAACGTTTGTTTCTCCTTTGTAAGTTCCAGTCCTTTTTTTACAAAGCTTCCGTTGTAGAGTTTTCGGACTTTATATGCATAGCGGTTTTCCGCATTTGTAAATTTGTCATATTCATAATCCAGAATATCATTCACATCGATGCCCAGCGGGCGGAAGAAAAAGCGCATCCGCTCAATGATGATCTTCGAAGCGGAAACAAAGGAATAGCTGTCTCCGTTTTCATCGTACATATAGACGGTCTTAAGATCATAGCGCGCTGCGTTCTTGAAATTCTGAACCGCATGAACCTGGTCGTTGATCGTGACCGGAACGTCCGGCGTTCCTGCAAGCCAGACCAGCATCAGATGTGCAAACTGAATATCCCGGATGTCAAGTCCGGTCTCTTCCAGCGGATTAAGATCGATCATGCGAAGTTCGATATGGTCCGCGCCGTTTTCGCGAAGTGCTGAAAGACTGTTAGGTCCGGCCGGTTTTAAGCGGATCGGATAGTACAGTTCTGAAGGCGCTTTTAAAGCTCCGTCATCAACATAGTGCTGCATGCTGTCCACATATTGGGGCAGTGATTCGTAATTGAAGATCGGCGTGAATTCATTCCAGTAGCCCATCTCGCTGCAGCGGACAGACGCCATGCCGGTAAAGATATCCCCGTCATATACACCCTTTTCCATAAAGGAACTGTCGAGGAGCGGGCTGGCTGCCGTGATCGGGACCATGATCCAGCCATAAACCGACATCCTCTTTGCAAGGGATAAATATAATTCGTTTTTGTATTCCTGGAAGCTCATGGCCTTTCCATCCGGCCCCTGGTCTTTCAGCGCCAGCTCGTAATCCGCCTTTAACAGATCTTCAGAAAAAGAGAAGTTAAAGTGGATTCCGGAAAAGGTCATTTTATAGCGGCCGTAGCGGCGGGATAAATGTTCGCGGTATGCGGTCTTTTCCGCAAGCTCGCCTTCAAACTGCGCGATCGGAATATCCAGCTCGTTTTTGATATATGGCGGATTGGAAAACGGCCAGAGAAATTCCGGCTCCGGAAGAGACTGGAGCTTTTCGAGAACTCTTTCGGTATGGCCTTTCAATTCTTCGATCGCACCCTCCGGGCTGTTATGGACGCCGGTGTTGATCTCGATCTGGTTTTCTGAAAAATCGCGCGTGATGTTCGGATCATCCGGAAATGGATGCTTCGTATGCGAAAAATGGCCATCGCCCGTGATGCGGAGCGACTCTTTTTCGAGACCGAAATTTCCGTCTAAAAGATGTTCTTTAATATAAAGATTATTTATATGCAGCATTTTATTCTCCCCATCATAACTGCATTGCCTGCAAAGTACGTGAACTTCCTTTTACTCGTACGTTTGCCATACCCATATCATTGCTATCATAGCACCTATTTCCTAGTAAATCAATAGGCATTGGGGTGAATGATGGGACTTGCATGATTTTGAGATTTATACTACCATCACACTGGAAGGGATCTTATAAAAGAGATCCTTATCTTAATGGCGAATTCTAGCCACATGTAAATAACGGGGGTGCAAATTTTGGAGAAAAAGGTAGGAAACAGGTATACCCGTCTTGTCAGCCATAGTCTGATGGGGCCTGAAAGCGGTGCGCTTTGTGAGGTCGATTGTGAGGATGGAAAGATCATCCGAATTAATCCATATACCTATGACAGCGAATATACGGATGCAAACTGTAACCCCTGGCATATGGAAGCCAGAGGCAAAACATTTGATCCGCCAAAGAGGGTAAATATTACCCATATGGGTCTTTGCTATAAGACCAGAGTCTATTCCCCGAACAGGATCCTTTATCCGATGAAGAGAGTTGACTGGGATCCGGATGGAGAACGCCATCCGGAGACGCGTGGCATCAGCGGATACGAGAGGATCTCCTGGGAGGAAGCTGCACGGATCTGTGCAAATGAAATCAAACGAATCAATAAAACCTATGCGCCGGAAGCGATCCTCTGTGAATCCGATATGCATGGAGAGGGCAAAAACGTTGCGCCGTCCCATGGATGTCCGAACCGTATGTTCTCCCTGACGGGCGGCTATACCCAGCAGATGAGAAACATGGATTCCTGGGAAGGCTGGTACTGGGGAGCAAAGCACGTATGGGGATGTGAGCCGGTCGGCGAAATGGCGCCGCAGGCAAACCTGATCCCGGATATGGCGCAAAACAGCGACGGTCTTTTGTTCTGGGGCTGCGACCCGGAAGTTACGCCGCTCGGCTTCGGTATGAAAATGCCGACGCTTCTTTGCTATTGGTTTACAGAGCTTGGTATCAAGAGCATTTATATTTGTCCGGATCTGAATTACGGAGCGGCCATCCATGCAGATAAATGGATTCCGGTCCTTCCGAACACAGACACGGCTCTTCAGCTTGCCATTGCATATCAGTGGCTGACATCTGATACCTACGACAAGGAATATATCGATAAACATGCCTATGGCTTTGATAAATTTGTTGATTATGTCCTCGGAAAGGAAGACGGCATTCCGAAGACGCCGAAATGGGCGAGCGAGAAATGCGGCGTTCCGGTCTGGACGATCAAGGCGCTGGCAGATTATTGGGCAGAAAACCGCGTTTCCATCTGTCACGGAAACGGCGGCAGCTATATCCGCGCGCCGTATGCAACGGAACCTGCAAGACTGGAAGTTATGCTGCTTGGTATGCAGGGGCTTGGAAAGCCGGGCGTACATCAGTGCAAGCTCATTGAATGGAATATGTGGGCAAAGAATTATCCGCTGCCTTATACACCGGAATTTGTTCCTGCGGTTCCTCATATCTGTGATGCGATCCGTACGGTTCCGGGTGACATTCCGTCAAATATTAAGATGAGCCGCTTCCCGCTTTCTGATGATCAGAAAAAGCGGGCTCCTGAGATCGTGGATCTGTTTGAAGTCCTTCCGGGACCGAAACAGTATATCCCGAGATGTCTGGTGCAGACGGCGATCGTGGATAAACACGCAGAGTGGATGGGAATGAGCTGCTTTGCAACTGCAGGAAATCCAAGACCGGGAAACAACCGCGTTCCGACGGTTTACGACCAATTTGAGAAAAACCAGTATCCGCGTCCGGGTATGAGCCGCATCCATATGATCTGGTCTACAGCTCCGTGCAATGTTACCTGCTGGAATGACGGCTTTAAGTTCCAGCGCGCATATCGGGATCCGGATATTGAAACTTTCGTAGTACAGCATCCGTGGATGGAAAACGACTGCTACTTTGCAGACCTTCTTCTTCCTGTATGCACCAAGCATGAAATGCATGATATCGGAAACGATATGTCCAGCGGCACCTTCGTGTCGATCTATAAAGAAGAACCTTGTATTCCGCCGCGCGGAGAATCTGTTTCCGACTTTGATGTGTGCGTAAAGATACTCGAGCAGTTTGGACCGGAATACGTCAAAGCTTATACAGGCGATCTTACGGAAGAAGAAAGAGTTCGTTTCTTCTATAAAGCATCCGGCTGTGAAGAGCGGATGAGCTTTGAAGAATGGAATGAAAAGAAGATCTTTGTGGTCCCGGTGAGCGAGACCGCCAAAGATGCAGTACCGGGACTCGGAGACTTTGCGGAAGATCCGACAGAATATCCGCTTGAGACTCCAACGGGACTGCTGGAATATTCTTCTTCCAACATCGAAAAATTCATGCCGGACGATGAAGAACGTCCGCCGGTTCCGCACTGGGTGGAAAAGGGAGAGTGGCATGACGAGCGCCTTTCCTCTGAACGGGCAAAAACATATCCG
>CAMODY010000123.1 GCA_946611595.1 uncultured Clostridia bacterium
GTCTTTGCAAGTCAAAATGGAAGGTTTCGGGTCCAGCCATATCTTTCTTAAGTAAATTTTATTATGAGCTCATTTAGAATTTAAAACAGTTGATACTGTGGGAAATCTTGAGATATTTCGTTAATTACGATATATTAAAATCATAAATAATTATTAAAACAATATCAGAGCTTAATGATAAGAAAGGAGTATTCAATGCAGGAAGTATATGATTTTATCAAAAAATGCGGAACATATTATTTAGCAACCGTAGAAGGCGATCAGCCGAGAGTTCGTCCTTTCGGAACGATCGATCTGTTTGAAGGAAAACTTTATATTCAGACAGGAAAAGTGAAAGACGTATCTAAACAGCTTGCTGCAAATCCGAAGGCAGAGCTTTGCTGCTTTGCAGACGGAACCTGGCTCAGACTTGCAGGCACACTTGTAAATGATGATAATGTTGCTGCAAAAGCACATATGCTGGATGAGCATCCAAGTCTTAAGGCAATGTATTCTGCAGAGGATGACAATACACAGGTCCTTTATTTCAAAGATGCTACAGCAACTTTCTCTTCCTTTACTGCTGAACCGAAAGTTATTACCTTCTAATTTTTGACAAAGACTGATATAATGATTGCGGTGCCTTTTAGGTGCCGCAATTTTCATAATGAAACAGGATAATCTTAAATGAGTACAGTAAAGTTTTCCAAAGACAGCCTTGCTAATGTTTATCTGTTTTATGGCGAGGAAAATTATAAAAAACGTCTTTACAGGGATCAGCTGAAAAAACTGGTCACTGCAGGCAATGATATGAATTACTCTTATTTTGAAGGTAATTCTATTAATTTTAATGCGGTCTACGATAGCACGGTTACAATGCCGTTCTTTTCTGATAAACGTCTTGTCGTTGTGGAAAACTCCGGAAAGTTTAAGTCGAAAGCCCAGAAGGGTGATGAAGCAGAAGCGGATTCCAAAGAAGACAGCGGAGACGCTCTGCTGCTTAAAATCTTAGAAGAACTGCCTTCTACGACCTGTCTTGCCTTCTTTGAGGAAACAGCGGCAAAGAATAAAAAGATTTATAAACTGATCAAGGAAAAAGGTGAGGTCGTTGAGTGCGGAGCAGATACCGACGGCGATGTGATCAGCTGGCTTTCCAAAGGTTTTGCCCAGGCAGGAAAGAAAGCGAACAGGGGAGCGCTTCAACTTCTAGTAGACCGTGTCGGAACCGACTATGACAAGCTGCGAAGGGAATATGAAAAAATCCTAGGTTATATCGGAGATAATCCGGAGGTAACGGCAGAAGATGTGCTTGCGATTTCTTCAGAAGACGTAGAATCCAAGATCTTTGATATGCTTGGAGCCATGGGCAAAAAAGATGTTAAGAGAGTCCTGGAAAAGTATAATGACCTTCTTGTTAACAGGGAACATCCACTCTATATTCTTGCAATGCTCAGGATACAGTTTAGAACGCTCCTTCAGACGGCAGAACTTCGCAACAAAGGCTATACGACGCAGGATGTAGCAAGGATCCTTAAAAAGAGAGATTTTGTGATCCGTAATGCAGAAGGGTATCTGCGCGGCGGCTTTAAAATGAAAGATGTCAGGGATATCCTGGATGAGATCTCTGAAACGGATCGAAAGATAAAAAGCGGTGATCTTAACGAACAGGTTGGGGTTGAAATGCTGCTTGTGAAGTTTTCCACTTGATAACAATGTTTGTTTTGAATGAGTATTGTTAACAGTATCAACTGATAGTCGCGGAAAGTATTATAAAAAGAATGACGGATGAGAATCCGCCATCACAAAAGGTATGATCATGGAAAAAAAAGAAATTCGAAAAGAAGTAACAGAACGGAAAAAGGCACTTACAAATGAGCAGGTTCTTCAGTGGTCAGAAGAACTGAAAGAGAAATTCTGCAGCTTAGATACCTATAAAAATGCGGAGTGCATTTACTTCTATATGTCCTATAATCAGGAAGTGCAGACAATCCCGATGATTGAGCAGGCCATTGCGGATGGGAAGCGCGCAGCAGTTCCTATCATGCTGATCAGTGGAGAAACGCTGAACAAAGAAGGAAAGCCAAAGCATGACTACATGGAGTTTGTTTATCTTCATTCCATGGATGAATGTGAGCCAAACTTTATGGGGATTCCGGAACCGCCGAAGTCTCTGATCGAAAAGGATCCAAGCCGTATTGCAGATGAAAAGAAGGTTCTGATCATGATGCCGGGGCTTGCTTTTGATAAGGAAGGAAACCGTATCGGTTATGGCGGAGGATTCTATGATAAATATCTAGATTCTCATCCGGATACCAAGTTTCAGAAGATTGCTTTATGCTTTGATTTCCAGATCTATGATCATATCCCGACAGAGCCGCATGATGAGAAGATGGATCTCATTATCAGTCCGTCTGAAATAGTTGAAAAATAAGCAATATATAGGAATTTATATATTGACAGTTTTGTAATATAAGTGTTATTATATTGCAGTCGTTTGAAAACAAAGAAGAGTATCCGCTCTCACCACGTCGCAATCGGGCGCACGCTGGTTAATATTTCAAGACATATGCCTTATTTAGGCAGGCTTGATTTTATGGGTGGATAGTTCTTCGGAACTATCTTCTTTATTTTAAAGATGTTTTATTACTTTCAAGTTGGATTAGGAGGTGTGACATTAACTACTTAATTAATGAACAAATCAGGGAGCGCGAAGTAAGACTTATCGACGAAGAAGGCCAGCAGAGAGGCGTTGTTTCCATCGAAGAAGCAAGAGCTGCAGCTGATGAGGCCGGAGTTGATCTGGTTTTAATTGCTCCGACTGCAAAACCGCCGGTATGTAAGATCATCGATTTTGGTAAGTTCCGTTATGAGCAGGCCAGAAAAGAGAAAGAGGCGCGTAAAAAGCAAAAGACCATTGACGTTAAAGAGATTCGTCTTTCACCGAATATTGATGTCAACGATATTAAGACGAAGGCGAATATGGCACGTAAGTTCATTGAAAAAGGTGATAAAGTCAAAGTCGCCCTTAGATTCAGAGGAAGAGAGATGGCGCATATGCAGGAGAGCAAGCATGTCTTAGATGACTTCGCTGAAATGCTTGAAGACATTGCGACTGTCGATAAAGCCCCGAAAGTAGAAGGCAGGAACATGGTTATGTTCCTCACAAAGAAAAAATAAAACGATAATCATTAACACCCAGGAGGAAAGAATAATGCCAAAGATTAAAACAAAAAGAGCTGCGGCTAAGCGTTTCAAAAAAACAGCAAACGGAAATCTTAAGAGAAATAAAGCTTACAAAAGCCATATCTTAAACAAAAAGACTTCGAAGAGAAAACGTAATCTTCGTAAGGCAACTATGACTGATGCTACGAATGTAAAGAACATGAAGAAGATCTTACCATATCTGTAAGAACTTTTTAGTCGAAGGAGGAATAAGAAATGGCAAGAATTAAAGGCGGATTAAACGCAAAGAAAAGACACAATAGAACATTAAAGCTGGCAAAAGGTTATAGAGGTGCCAGATCAAAACAGTATAGAATCGCTAAACAGTCTGTAATGAGAGCACTCGCTTCTTCTTATGCAGGAAGAAAGCAGAGAAAACGTCAGTTCAGACAGCTGTGGATCGCAAGAATCAATGCAGCAGCAAGAATGAACGGCCTTTCCTACAGCAAATTCATGTATGGACTTAAATTAGCCGGAAACACAATGAACAGAAAAGTCTTAGCTGATATCGCAGTTAACGATGCAGAAGGCTTTGCAGCTCTGGCTGAAACAGCAAAAGGCGCAATCAAATAATTATTCTGATTGATTCAAAAGCCGGACAAATATGTCCGGCTTTTCTGTAATTTTAGTGATAAGCTGATAATATTATCCTATGTAAAGTTTTTATTGTCAGCCGGTCACAGAACCCATACATTTCATTTAAAGGACAGAATCATGGAAGAACAAAAAGTTTCAAGAAATTTTATAGAGCAGGAGATCGATAAGGATCTTGCAGAAGGCAAATATACCCGCGTAGAGACCCGTTTCCCGCCGGAACCGAATGGATACCTTCATATCGGACATGCAAAGTCCATCCTTTTAAACTATGGTCTGGCAGAAGAGTATAACGGAACGTTCAATCTGCGTTTTGACGATACCAACCCGACGAAAGAGGATGTGGAGTTCGTTGATTCCATCACCGCGGACGTAAAATGGCTGGGTGCAGATTTTGAAGATCGCCTTTACTTTGCATCCGACTATTTTGGAAAGATGTATGAGGCAGCTGTAAAGCTGATCAAAGAAGGTAAGGCTTATGTCTGCGACCTTTCTGCAGACGAGATCCGTGAATACCGCGGAACCTATGAGACTCCTGGAAAGGAAAGCCCATACAGAAACCGTTCTGTTGAGGAAAACCTCGCTTTATTTGAAGAGATGAAGAGCGGAGCAGTTGAAGATGGTGCGCGTGTTCTTCGCGCAAAGATCGATATGGCTTCTCCGAACATGAATATGCGTGACCCTGTCATTTACCGTGTTGCACATGTAACCCACCATAGAACCGGGGATCAGTGGTGCATTTATCCGATGTACGATTTTGCTCATCCGATCGAGGATGCGGTGGAAGGTGTTACACATTCTATCTGTACGATGGAGTTCGAAGACCACAGACCGCTGTATGACTGGGTGATCGAGAATGTCGGTTTTGAAGAGCCGCCACGTCAGATCGAGTTTGCAAAAATGTATCTGACCGGTGTTATTACCGGAAAACGTTATATCAAGGAACTTGTAGCGAACGGCACTGTAGACGGCTGGGATGACCCGCGTCTTGTAACGATCGCTGCATTAAGACGCCGCGGATTCACGCCGGAGTCTATCCGCAAGTTTATTGAGCTTTCCGGTGTTGCGAAAGCACAGAGCTCTTCTGATTATGCAATGCTTGAGTACTGCTTAAGAGAAGACTTAAAGCCGAAAGCACCGCGTTATATGGCCGTTTTAGATCCGATCAAGCTGATCATTGATAACTATCCGGAAGATCAGGTTGAGTACATGGATGCTGTTAACAATCCGGAAAATGAGGAAATGGGAAGCCGTAAGGTCCCGTTCTGTAAAGAACTTTATATTGACCGTGAGGACTTTATGGAAGAGCCTCCGAAGAAATACTTTCGTCTTTTCCCGGGAAATGAAGTACGCCTCATGAATGCATACTTTGTAACCTGTGTGGACTATAAGAAGGACGAGAGTGGCAAGGTAACGGAAGTACATGTAACCTATGATCCGGAGACCAGAAGCGGTTCCGGTTTTGAAGGACGTAAAGTCAAAGGAACGATCCACTGGGTCAGCGCAAGACATGCTGTCAAGGCTGAGGCAAGACTTTATGAGCAGCTTGTGGATGAGGAGAGAAATATCAATCCGAATTCCCTGAC
>CAMODY010000124.1 GCA_946611595.1 uncultured Clostridia bacterium
AGACAGTGTTATGATATCGGAACTTACAAGATCCCGACATGGCTTAGAAAGCATACGGGAAAGCAAATTGAGATTGAGACCTGCTCCGGAAGAGAGTTCCCGGAGGATCTTTCGAAGTATGCAATGGTCATTCATTGTGGCGGATGCATGCTGACGGAGCGCGATGTGAAATATCGTATGAAGTGCGCAGAAGACCAGAATGTGCCATTCCTTAATTACGGCATCATTATCGCAAAGATGAAAGGTGCATTAGAGCGCAGCATTGCCTGCCTGGATCTGGAATAACGGATAGGATGTTATATGACGAGTCAATATAAGGAAATCTGTGAAAAGTTAATAACGAATCATTCCCTTTCTTTGGAAGAGTATGAAAGATTGATCGAAGAACGCGATACAGAAGCTTCTGAACTGCTTGCAAAAGAGGCAGTGAAAGTCAGTCAGTCAATTTATGGCAATCAGATCTTTGTACGTGGTCTGATCGAGATTAGCAACATTTGTAAAAATGATTGTCTTTATTGCGGCATCAGAAGAAGCAATAAAAATTGCGAGCGCTATCGTCTTTCGCCAGAAGAAATATTAGAATGTGCGGAGGTCGGATACCAGCTTGGTTATCGAACAATCGTAATGCAGGGCGGAGAAGATGGATTCTTTACGGATGAGGTTGTCTGCGATCTGATCAAACAGATCAAGGAAGCGCATCCCGATGTTGCTGTTACGCTTTCGCTTGGAGAGCGGAGCAGAGACAGTTATCAGAGGATGTTTGATGCCGGTGCGGACAGGTATCTGCTTCGGCACGAAACTGCGGATGAAGATCATTATAGAAAACTCCATCCGGATTTCATGAGCTTTGAAAACCGGATGGAGTGTCTTAAAAACTTAAAGGAGATCGGCTATCAGGTCGGCTGTGGCTTTATGGTCGGCTCCCCTTATCAGACCAATCAACATCTTGCCAAAGATCTGAAATTTATCGAGGAGTTTCAGCCGGATATGTGCGGGATCGGCCCTTTCATTCCGCATCATGATACGCCGTTTAAAGATGAACCGCAGGGAACGGTGGAACTGACCTGCTTTTTACTGAGTGTGATCCGGCTGATCCATCCGCCGGTCCTGCTTCCTGCAACAACAGCGCTCGGAACGATCGATCCGCTCGGAAGAGAAAAAGGCGTCCTTTCAGGAGCGAATGTCATAATGCCAAATCTGTCTCCGGTAGATGTACGCAAACAGTACGAGCTTTATGATAATAAGATCTGCACAGGCGAAGAATCCGCAGAGTGCAGGGGCTGTCTTGAAAACCGGATGAAATCGATCGGCTATGAAATCTCTTTGAGCCGCGGAGATATTCAAAAATAGCATCAGAAAGTCATCGCCCGGTCAATGGATTCGCATATCAATCATACACTGATTCTATTTAGGGAACGGTTACCAGATGCTAACCGTTTTTCCTTATTTTACAGGCTTTTTGTACGGCTAAAGTGCTTGCCAATCCCCCTTCTTATCCTTTAAAATTAAATGGCAACTATTAATAGTATAGAACTATTAAATATATAGTCAGACGGAATAATTTTCAAAGGAGAAAAATATGAGCAGATTATCAGTAGTGACTACGGGTAAAATGCGCACAACAGGAATTGAGCTGAGAGAGCAGCTCGCTCGCAGAATTGCGGCAAACCCTCCGGGCGTCTGTCCGGTCGAGCAGCAGCTCGCTTTCTTAAAGACCTGTCACGCACAAACCTGTGGAAAGTGTGTTCCATGCCGGGAAGGTCTTGGACAGCTTGCAGAAATGCTGGAAGAGGTCTTAGACAACAAGGCAACAATGAAAGAACTTGAGCAGATCGAAATTCTTGCGAAAAGTATCAGCAGTTCTGCTGACTGTGCAATCGGTTTTGAAGCTGCAAACATGGTTCTGCGTGGTCTTGAAGGCTTCCGGGAAGACTATGAGTCCCATATCAAAGAACACAGATGTGTCAGTATGTATGAGCAGCCGATCCCGTGTGTTACCCTCTGTCCTGCAAATGTGGATATTCCGGGATACATTGCTTTGGCAGGCGCTGGAAGATGCGATGACGCGATCCGCCTGATCCGAAAAGATAATCCGTTCCCGACAGCCTGCGCACTGATCTGTGAGCATCCGTGCGAAGCACGCTGCCGCCGTATGATGATCGATGACGCAGTCAATATCCGTGGACTGAAAAGATATGTTGTAGATAACGCCAGTGCTGATTCTATTTCTACACCGCCGTGTAATCCTTCTACTGGTAAAAAGGTAGCGGTTGTGGGAAGCGGCCCTTCCGGACTTACCGCAGCTTATTTCCTTCAGCTGATGGGACATCAGGTGACGGTATTTGAAGAAAAAGCAAAACTTGGCGGAATGCTCCGTTATGGTATTCCGAACTACCGTTTCCCGAGAGAGCGTCTCGAGCAGGATCTTGCAGCAATCCTTTCTACCGGAATCGAGGTTAAGACCAATAGCCCGATCGGTACAGATGAAGTAAAGAAATTAAGAGAAGAATATGACGCAGTTTATCTGGCTATCGGTGCTCATACTGATAAAAAACTCCGTATCGACGGAGAGGATGCACCGAACGTTATCTCAGCTGTAGAGATGCTCCGCAAGATCGGTGATGATGAATATCCGGATTTCACAGATAAAGAAGTCATAGTAGTCGGTGGCGGAAACGTTGCTATGGACTGCGCAAGAACAGCAATCAGATGCAAAGCTAAATCTGTAGGCATCGTATACAGAAGACGTCAGGAGGATATGACAGCACTTGCTTCCGAGATTGAAAGTGCAATGGCGGAAGGCGTTGAAATGATCACGCTGAAAGCACCTGTCCGTATCCAGAAAGATGACAACGGAAATGCAACCGCGCTAATCGTTCAGCCGCAGGTCATCGGTAAAGTAAAAGACGGTCGTCCGGCTCCTGGAAATGCAGATAAACCGGAGCAGAGAATTACAGCAGATGTGATCATCGTAGCAGTTGGTCAGGACATCGTATCCAAGCCGTTTGAAGATGCAGGCATTCCGGTCAATCGAAATAAGATCATCGCAGATGCGTCAGGTGATGTCGGCGTTGACGGCGTATTCGCAGGCGGTGAGTGTGTCTTAGGTCCTGCAACCGTTATCCGTTCCATCGAAGGCGGAAAAGTTGCTGCAGCGAATATTGACGAATATCTTGGATATCATCATCCAATCTCTGTAGACATTGAGATTCCGGAACCGCTGTTAAATGATAAGATCGCAAGCGGCCGTGTCAACTTGCATGAAATAGAAGCCAGCACAAGAAAACTTTCCTTTGACGGTGTAGAAGAGCCGATGAGTGAAGAAGAAGCGCTGCGCGAATCCAGCAGATGCCTGCGTTGTGACAAGCATGGCTGCGGATCACTGAGAGGAGGGCGTGTACACTTATGGTAAATTTAAAGATCAATAATAAAGAAATATGCGTCCCGGAAGGAACTTCGATTTTAGAAGCTGCAAAGCAGAATAAGATCAAAATCCCGACATTATGCTATCTCAAGGATATCAATGAGATCGGTGCATGCCGTATTTGTCTTGTTGAGATCAAAGGCAAAGATACCCTCGTTGCTTCCTGTAACACGGAAGTTGAAGAGGGAATGGAAGTCTTTACGAATTCCAAAAAGGTTCACATGGCAAGGATGACAAACATCCAGCTGATCCTTGCAAGACATAACACCAACTGTCCGGCATGTACAAGAAACGGAAACTGCGTGCTCCAGGATCTTGGAAATGAACTTGCAAGAGGACCGCTTCCATTCAAGAGAAGTTATACACATGAGCCTTGGAACAGAGAGTTCCCGCTGATCCGTAATTCCAGCAAATGTGTAAAATGCATGCGCTGCGTTCAGATCTGCGATAAAGTACAGACCCTTGGAATCTGGGATATTGTTAACACCGGATACCGTACAGCTGTAAATGTTGCGGATGATAAATCCATCGAGCAGACAGACTGTGCAGCATGCGGCCAGTGCATTACCCACTGTCCGGTTGGTGCTCTTCATGAAAGAGACGATATTGTAAAATTCGAAGAGGCTCTCTATGATGAGGATAAGATCGTTGTTGTACAGATTGCTCCTGCAGTTCGTGCTGCATGGGGAGAAGGCCTTGGTCTTTCCCGTGAAAAAGCAACCGAAAAGAGAATGGTTGCTGCAGTCAGAGCGATGGGTGTTGATTATGTATTTGATACCAACTTCACAGCGGATCTTACGATCATGGAAGAAGGAAACGAGTTCCTTGAGCGTATGAAGAATCCGGAAAAGCACCAGTGGCCGATGTTCACTTCCTGCTGCCCGGGCTGGGTACGTTTCCTCAAAGGCCAGTATCCGGAACTGATCCCGAACCTTTCCACTGCAAAATCTCCGCAGCAGATGTTCGGTGCAGTAACGAAGTCTTACTATGCAAAACTGTTAGATGTTGATCCGAACCGTATCTTCTGTGTATCGATCATGCCGTGTATCGCGAAGAAAGCAGAATGCGAGATCCCGGTTATGAATGATGCAGGAGCAGGCCCGGATGTTGATATGTCACTTACAACCCGTGAGCTTGACAGACTCGTTAAACTTCATCTGATCGATGCAGATCAGCTTGAGGAAGAAGAGTTTGATATGCCTCTTGGCGTTGGTTCCGGTGCAGGCGTTATCTTCGGCGCAACCGGCGGCGTTATGGAAGCAGCTTTAAGAACTGCAGCGTATGTTCTTGAAGGCCATAACCCGGATCCGGATGCATTCAAAGTTGTTCGCGGTCTTGATGGCATTAAAGAAGCGGAAGTTGAGATTGCAGGTATCAAGGTGAAGGCAGCAGTTGCCAGCGGACTTGGAAATGCAAGAAAGATCTGCGATATGATCAGAGCCGGTGAGGCAGATTATCATTTCGTTGAGATCATGGCATGTCCTGGTGGATGTGCAGGCGGCGGCGGACAGCCGATCAAAGATGGCGAAGAGCTTGCAGGCGTTCGTGGTGAAAACCTGTATGCACTGGATAAAGCGAACACCCTTCGTTTCTCCCATGAGAACCCGTCTGTCATCGCAGCTTATGAAAATTACTTTGAGCATCCGCTGTCTCATGTATCCCATAAGCTTCTTCACACAGATCACAATGCATGGAAGATGCCGAATGAGAAATAAGTAATCTTAAATCACATACCGATATAAAGCATTTAAAGCAGGAGCCTGATAAAGGGCTCCTGCTTTATTGAAAAATAATGAAACATCATAGAAACATTGAAGAAAGAGTGGTATGATATAAGTCGTGTGCGAACAGCGAATGCTGTTTATAAAGTGAAGAACAAGGATATCAAAGAAATATGATACGACTGAATAATAAATGGGAATTTGTATATGAGTGGTCGGATGATTTT
>CAMODY010000125.1 GCA_946611595.1 uncultured Clostridia bacterium
AGCGCAAGAATGATCGCAAGCACGATCCAGGAAATAATACTGACTGTCTTCCACCGGTTGTTGTTCATATTGTTATATCCTTTCTGTTTTCGAAAGAGTTTTATTTCTTAGGAGTCATCCTGTCGCTGCTGATATTCCGCGAACTTCCGGGGATCTTATTTGTAGCAGCCTTAGTCCTGATGATCGTCGGCGCTTGGCATTCGTCCCAGGACAAACCACTGAAAGAGGTCCTTATCAAATCGCAAACAGCTGATTAGAGTTTGGCGCGCTCTAAGGCATCATGAAAAACCAAACATATATATTTATCATCACTATAACAGTCTACCCTCAGCTTCCGCATTATAAAACAAAATTAACTACGCGTTTTTTATTCTCTTACCCGCGCGGCATAAGATAGATTTTTTCCATATCTTCCCGCACGAGAGTTTTAGCTGAACCCATGCTGCCGCCGACGGCCACTTCGCAGCGGTCGGCCATTTCTTTGCACTGCTCCGGAGTCGGGTCGATTCCGAGTTCCTTATAGTTTGTCGGCATACCGATCTCATGGTAGAAATCTTCCATCGCGCAGATGCCTTTTTCCGCTGTCTCTTCATCCGTTGCGCCAGGCTCAACGCCCATGACATTGACCGCAAATTTTACAAATCGTGGCAAGCAGTCTTTCATGACATAGCGCGCCCAGAACGGCCAAAGCGCTGTAAGACCTGCTCCATGCGTAACATCAAACATTCCGCCGAGCTCATGCTCAAGTCTGTGAGTGGCAAAATCATTTGCCGTATTTCCGCAGCCCGTCAGCCCGTTGTGCGCAAGGCTTCCGGTCCACATTACCTCTTCCCTCGCCTTAAGATTCTGCGGATCTTTATGCAGGATCTTTGCCTGTTTCATCATTGTACGAAGAAGTCCTTCTGCAAGCGCATCCGTAATCTCCATTTTATCGCCGTTCGTAAAATAGCGTTCCATCGTGTGCATCATAATATCAGCGCATCCGGCCTGAGTCTGGTAGTCAGGAAGCGTGAGCGTTAAGGTCGGATCCATGATCGCAAAACGCGGCTTGCAAAGATCGTCATTATATCCTCTCTTCTTTCCCTCAGCTTCATTTGTAATGACACTGCTGTCGCTCATCTCGCTGCCCGCTGCAGCAATCGTCGGGATTGCCCCAATCGGAAAGCAGCCCTTCGCTCTTCTTGTATGTTCATACAGATCCCAGACATCCTCGTCCGGTTCCGCAAGGCCATATGCAATCGCTTTGGCAGAATCGATAACACTGCCGCCACCAACCGGAAGCAGGAAATCGATCTTTTCCTTTTTACCAAGTTCGATGCCTTCACGCACTTTGCTGATGTGCGGGTTCGGTACAACTCCGCCCAGCTCCACATGATAGATTCCTTCGCGGTCAAGAGAGTCTGTAACCTTCTTGATGAGGCCGTTCTTTATCGCACTCTGGCCGCCGTAATGAACCAGCACACGGGTTGCGCCAAACTCTTTCGCAATGCTCCCCGCATTCTCCGCCATGCCATTTCCGAAATAAACTTTTGTAGGTGTAAAGTATGTAAAGTCTGCCATGTTTATCCTCCTGATTTATCGTCGTAGAAATCAACAGTTTTATTTTGTAATCACATTTTCAGTTATTCTAAAATCTTATTTTTCTTTTGCGGTAAGTATACCATCCCTGTGCTTAATCTGCCTCTACCCCAGCAAAATATTCAGCTCATCGCGGCCGCGCTCATACTCGCTGAACAGAATTGTCTGGAATCCAATCTCTCTTGCGGATGCAAGGTTTGCTTCGCGGTCATCGATAAAGATGCATCTTTCCGGGGTGAGCTGATATCGGTCGACCAGGATCTGATAGATCTCCGGTTCCGGCTTGATAGCTCCAACCAAATACGAAAAAACTCCGCCGTCCATCTCGGAAAGAAAGTCCAGCACCTCCGGCTTTCCCTCTACCAAAACCTTCGAATAATTGGACAGATATAACGCTTTCCGCCCGCGCCTCTTTACGTCACGGATCCAGCCCGAAGCATAATCTAAGCGGTGCAAGGAGTCTAGGCAATTGTCATAGGTATATAAAATTTCCCTCTCCAGTTTCGGGTCCGCATCAACGAAGGACTGGACGATCTCGGCTTCACTTTTAATACCGCGATCCATCTCATCCCAGCGGCCATCGCCAAAGATCGCCTCCGTAACACGGCCCGCAATTTCCGGCTCCCACATAGGCCGGACATAATCCAGCCAGTTAAACCGCATCAGGACATTTCCGATATCAAAAATAACAGTGTCATATGATTTATCATTCATCATTTGATTAAGTATCCGGTCCTTATTTTTCTTAATTATTAATTTATCATATATGACACGTCACTTCCACCCAATCCCTTCTTTCTCCCAATAATCTTCCGGCAGATTCATATATCGGCCGAACGCCATAAGCCCTTCAAAAAATAACTTCTCCGGCTTCCCGGAGAACTCTGGTTTTTCTTCCTCTTTTACAACTTCCATCTCATCTTCAAACATAGCTGACCCTCCTAAACATTCTGCATATCTGTTGCATTATGATCAGAGATTAAAAGAAAAGCTGTCCATATGTACGGACAGCCTGCACGTTTCATGGGTTCCTCCTAACTTAATCCGACTCGATCGATCCGATCTCTGTATAAATCATCCCATGTTTTCCCCTGTCGGATCTCATCAGCGAAATCTTATCCACAAACATCTCAGTGTTTTTTACATCCACAAATGCAGCTCCGTTTTTCATGCTCGCTTTTCGAAGCAGCGTAATATGCGGGCGGAAGTTTTTCTTATCGAAGGGAATCTCATGCTCCGCTAAAGCTCTCCTGAGCCGCCTTACAACTGCCTGGAGAGCCGGACTGTTTTCAAGACCCGCCCACCAAAGATTTCCGAAGTTTCCAAACCCATTTAACACAAGCGGAAAAGACGTAAAAGACACCGTCTGCATCGCGTCGAGTACTGCATCCGGATCAGGATACTCGCCAATAAACGCTAGCGTCAGATGCAGGTTTTCTTCCGAAGTATAATTTCCCCGGACGCCGTTTTCATACATCTGATTCTGCAGATCGATCAGCGCATCTTTCATCTCCTCATTTAATTGAATCGCAATAAAAAGTCTCATATATTCAAATTCCCATCACTTGGAAATCAGTTTCGCAATAACAAATTCATAAACCAAGTACACCACACAGGCGGCTGCTGCAGCCGATATATCCGAGAACGCCCGTGTATGCGGCGAGGATAATACCGCCAACGAATCTTCCTCTACCATTCCTACCTAAAGAATATTGTATGATACTTCAGCTAATATTTCCTCAAATTTTTCGTCATCTGCTATAATAAAGCCCACTTAATAATCATCAAACAAAGGAGCCATCATGAAAAAAATTCTCAGCCTTATTCTTGTTTTAGTAATGGCAACAGCAATTGCAGCCGGATGCGGAAAAAGTTCCGGCGGCGCTTCAGGAGCGGATATTTCTTCTGTTAAGACATTCGGAGATCTGGAAAAATTCGAAACAGACGGCTATACATTTTCTTCGACTAAATTTGCCACAGTCGTAATCGCAGACGGAAATTATTACCGCGCGGAAGTAGATCTTCCGGAAGACGTCTCCGCCGCTTTAGATGAGCTGAGTTGGGAAGATCCGGACCATGATAAGAAATTAAAAGAAATCCTGGCTCCGCTTGAGATTGGAAAACTGACCAACCTCAGTGAACAGATCATCCCGCAGGAAGAATTAGATAAATTAGTCGGAAAAACCGGGCAGGAACTTTTAGACGATGGATGGGAAGCCGGCGGAAGCACTTTGGACGAGCATTCCATGTATATGTATAATGGAGCATTCCAGTACAACGTTACGTTCGAAGAAACGATCGTAGAGACCGACGAAATCTTTGGTGCCGATGCTATCAAAGATCTGACCGTAAAATCCATCGGTCCCGCTGAAATATCAAGCAACGCGTCAGACGTCGACTAAATAAAAGTTTCCCATTTCGGATTTTTTAAAAGCTCACGTCCGATACCGATCAGATCCGCTGCTCCTTTTTGAAGAAGAGTTTCCGCTTCTTCCAAGGTTTTGACGCCGCCGGTAAGTATCACCGGTATGGAAACCGCAGCTTTCACAGCAGTAGACATATCCTGGAAAAATCCAGGTTCATCGCGGCCCTCTAAGGTGAAGCGGCACATGCCCCCGCTAAGATCGATCAGGTCTACGCCTGCCTTTTCAAATACTTTTGCGGCATAAACACAGTCTTCAATCGTGCTTCCGCCGTCCATATAATCGCAGCCTCCGAGACGAACAGCAATCGCAAACTCACTTCCGACCGCCTCGCGCACTGCCTCGATTACTTCCAAATGGATGCGCAAACGATTGTCCAGACTTCCTCCGTATTCATCCGTCCGCAAGTTCGTAAGCGGTGAATAAAACTGGTTCAGGAAATATGCATGTGCGGAATGAATCTCTACGCCATCAAAGCCGGCCGCCTTGACCCGTTTAGCGGCCGCAGCAAATTCTGCAACAATACCCTTGATCTCAGTCACCGTCAGAGCTCTTGGTTCCACATACTCTCCTCTGACCGGTTTCCCGGGAAGAAGTATAGCGCTGGCAGAGACAGGCTGCATTCCTGTTACCGCAGGAGACGCAGCACTTCCGGCATGATTGATCTGTGCGATCACCTTTTTCCCATGCTTATGAATTTCCGCAGCAATTTTAGACTGCCCATCAATATCACTGTCCGATGAAATGGACACCTGCTTTGCATGCGCCTTTCCCTGCTCGGAAATATAACTGTGTTCTGTAATGATCAAGCTTATATTCGGATTCGCCGCGCGTTCCCCATAATAAGCAACAAGCTCGTCTGTCACTTTTCCATCCTCTGTACTTTTGGCCGTAGCCATCGGCGGCATGACGATCCGATTCTCAAGCTGAAGATTTCCTACCATAATTTTTTCAAATACCATAATGATTTCCTCATTCTTTTATGAATTTATAACAATAATTGATATAATAACAAATACCATTAAAAAGATTTGGATTCAATAGAAGAATTATTAGCAAAGAAATGTCAAAGCAGATCAAAGGAATATTATGCATATTGTCGGCCGCCTTTTTCTTTGCACTGATGACGGTGTTTGTGCGGCTGGCCGGAGATCTTCCCACAATGGAGAAGGCTCTGTTTCGAAACGGCGTGGCGCTGATTGTTTCAATCGTCATCTTACTCAGATCAAAAGAAAAGATCGTCATAACAAAGCCGTCCCTTAAATATCTCTTTTTAAGAGCAGCCTTCGGAACCGTGGGTCTCATCTGCAATTTTTATGCAATTGACAATATGAATATTTCCGACGCCAATATGC
>CAMODY010000126.1 GCA_946611595.1 uncultured Clostridia bacterium
AAATGACGGAGTCAGAGTCCGTTGCCTTACCATTTGGCGATAGCCCTACAGCAAGAGGGATTATATAACAAAGCCCTCCTAATTGTCAATGATTATTTCTATTGGTCGTAAGAGACCTTCAGCATATAAAATTCCATGATCGCCGTCAGGATCAGGGCAATGATAAATGCGATGATAAACGGCCAATGCAGGAACGTATCTACAGCGAGGCAGATCAGCGTATAGATTGCGTAGCGGAAGATGGAAAAGATCAATCTTCTTACGCCCGGCGTATATTTAATGTGCCGGAAAATCGTATAACGTTCCACCACAAAGCAAAGCAGCGCGTAGATCCCCCAGCAGACCATGATCGTAATAGAAAAATGATCGTAGCCCAGATAGATCGTGTGCAGCAAAACAATGATCAGATTGAGCACGATGCTGATCACGGCAAAGATCTGGGTCTTAAAAAACTGGAAGTATATTCGGAGCGTGTCTTTAATTGGCTGAAAATGCGTTTTTTCGTTGTTGTCGAAATAAATTGTTTCGATCGGCACACGCGTTACATGAATCCCCTGCTTTTCCGCGATCAGGAGAATGTTCATTTCCCAATCGTATTTTTCCCCTTTCACAGACAGCATCCAATCAAGGTGCTTGATAGAAAACCCGCGCAGACCGGACTGGTTATCCGGAAGATAATGATTGTTTGCAAGGGCAAAGAAAAAACGTGAAAGCGCATTTCCCACGCGCGACTTCCAAGGATTTTTCCTTGAAAGCCTACGGACACTTAATACAAAATCCCTGCCGGCTTCCAACTGTTCACGGATCCGGCAGATATCATGCACACTGTGCTGACCATCTGCGTCGGCGGTAATAAAAAACTCTGTATGCGGAAAAAGTTCCAGCAAGTGACGGATCCCGTTTTTAAGGGCAGCGCCCTTCCCGAGATTTTTAGGGTTTGCGATCACGGTCGCCTCAAGACTTTCAAAGTACGGCTGGCATGCTGCACAGCTTCCGTCGTCCACAACCAGGACATCAAAGGATTTTTCCTTTAAGTCCTTAACGATCGTCTTCAGTTTTTCATCCGGATTGAAAGCCGGAATTATGACTGTGGTGCTCATAGTCGTAAAACAATTCCGTAAATTAAAAGTTTCAGCGTTTGAGGGATTTGGCCAACTACGTGTATCAGTTTTGGCCCTTATCTAAATTGATCGCCTGCAGAATACAGGAGCAGATCGTATCTTCATTTGCTGCGCCATGTGCCTTGATAATGGTTTTCTTTGTTCCGACAAAGATGGCGCCGGCCTGGGAATTATAGTCAAAATAGCGGCGGATCTGAGCCACGCCGGACGCATTTTCCAGGTTATACGGATCATCGATCTGTCGCTGATAGTCAGCATCTTCTGTTTTTTCGTCTGCCTCTGCAAACTTTGCAGCTAAAAGGCCAACGCTTTCAAAGCCCTTTATGATCACATTTCCGCTGAAGCCATCGCAGACTACAACATCAAGCTTTCCGGAGAGAATATCTCCGCCTTCAATGTTTCCTATAAATTCATAGCCATTTGCATCTGCTGCGGCTCCAATCTTTTCAAATGCTTCCTGCAGTACTTCGGTTCCCTTGCCCGGCTCTTTGCCGACATTTAAAAGTCCTACAGCCGGTTTTGATACGCCATAAGCGTTTCTTACAAATTCCGCGCCAAGACGCGCGTACTGTTCCATTTCTTTTGGCTTTGGAGCAAGATTCGATCCGCAGTCTAAGAGCAGGACATAACCGCCTTCTGCTTTTGGAAGTGCACTTGCAAGCGCCGGCTGCAAAAGCCCTTTTTCAAGGCCAAGATGGAAGCAGCTTCCAACAAGTGCACAGCCAGTGCTTCCTGCCGTCACCATTGCCTTGATCTCTTCATCATTTTTAAGCGCTTCAAGCGCCAGGATCATGGAAGTATCATTCCTGTCCTTTACCATGTTTCTCGGATCTTCTCTGTTCGTTACAAAACTATTTGTTTCGATCAAAGAAACGCGCGGCATCAAATCTGCAGGACTCAGGTTCATTCTTGCTGCTTCCTCCTGCAAAACGATCTGTGCGATCAGCGTACTTCCCGCTAAAACAAGGTCGTATTCTTTTTGCGCCGCTAATGCTCTGGCAGCTCCGCGAACCACGATCTCCGGGCCGCCGTCTGCACCGAACATATCTACTACAATCTTTTTCATAACTTACTCAATCGCAAAAATATAATCATAAACTTCCTGGCCGCCTTCAATGAAACCATATTCAAGCAGCGGGAAGTTCTTTTTCAGCATCTGCTCCATGCTGCCGAGCTCTTCAGCGGAAACTCCCGCTCCGTAAAAGACGACAACAACTGCCTTTTCTTCAATTTCTTCTGTTGCCGAAATCAAAGCTCTGGCAGCTTCAATTTTGTCATCTGAAGCAGAAAGGACTGCGTCTTTATTGAGTCCGATAAACTGGCCTTTCTTAACGCTTAAGTTTTCATACTCTACATCACGGATGGAGGTCGTGATCATTCCCGTCTCTGTCTCCGCAATGGCCTGTTCCATGTCCCTGATCACAGCATCAATTTCAAGGCTGAGATTCATCATAGATAATGCAGCATAACCTTCGGCGATCGTCTTTGCTTTCACAACATGTACGCTTGCATCTTTATAAAGATCTGCTGCCTGGCTGGATGCCATCACGATATTGGAATTACACGGAAGAACGATAATATGCTCCGCTTCGATCTGCTCAAATGCTTTCAGGAAGTCTTCCGTCGATGGATTATCAGTCTGTCCTCCATCAACAACTACATCAACACCGATCTCACTAAAATACTTTTTCAGGCCATCGCCGGAAAGTGCAGCAACGATCGCGATCGGCTTTTTGATCTTTGCTTTGGTTTTGCGTTCTTCTTCCAGCATGATCTCGTTATGCTGAACCGACATATTTTCAATCTTCAGCGTGATATATTCACCAAACTGCTGACAGTAATTTAAAACATCTCCGGGCTTAAAGGTATGTACATGAATCTTAACGATATCTTCATCCTGCACAGCGACGATGGAATCGCCCACCTGTTCTAAATACTCAACGATCGTCTGTTTATCAAATGTTGTAACATCAACTTTTGATTTTTGAAGCTGCAGGATAAACTCTGTGCAATAGCCGAATTCCAGTTCACTGTCTGCTGTAAAAGCAGAGAAATCAACTGACGGCATAGACAGTGCATGTCCATGAGCAGACAGAGCCTCCGCACTGATTTCTTCTCCTTTCAGCGCCATCTCCGCGCCTTCAAAAATATAAAGGAAGCCCGCGCCGCCGGAGTCGATCACGCCTGCTTCTTTCAGAACCGGAAGGAGTTCCGGTGTATGGTCTAAGGATTTCTTCATGTGTGCATTCAGATTCTCCAAAGTCTCTTCAAAATGCACATTCGGCTGTTCTGTTAAATATTCTTCCAGGAACTCCGCACCTTCACGCATGACCGTCAGCATTGTTCCTTCTGTCGGATTCAGGACGGCGTCATATGCTTTGGTAACGCCTTGCCTGAATGCTTTGCTAAAATCCTGCAGCGTGATCGTCTTGCATCCATCAACTCCCAGCGCCAGTCCTTTGATAAACTGGGAAAGGATTACGCCGGAATTTCCTCTTGCGCCAAGGAGCGCACCGCGCGAAAATGCCTTCGCAAAATCTGAAACACTTTCAAAATAGGCAGCCTGAATCGCATTCACTCCACCCTGCATCGTCATAGACATATTGGTTCCGGTGTCACCATCCGGAACCGGAAAGACGTTAAGTTCATCAACTTCTTTCACATGTAATTTTAAATTTGCAAGTCCCCCAAGGAGCAGCTCTTTCAGCGCTTCTCCATCGAGATGTGTTGTCTGTTTCATAATGATTTGTTTCTACTCCAGTCTTTTCGTTCTAGTAAATATTACGCCTCACCGATCAGGGTCTCTTCCTGGCCAACATAATACAGGATCAGCGTTCCCGGACCTACAGATGCTCCGACGATAGGGCCGATGCTTCCGATAAATACATCTTTGCAGCCTGTCGCCTCTTTCAGCATTGATCCAAGTTTTTCGGCATTCTCTTTGCTGTCCGCATGAGAGATATAAAGGGTCTGATCTTCCGGCTCAATGATCCGTTCTTTTGCCATTGCAACTGCTTCCGCCATTGCATTCTGCATTCCCTTTACTTTTTTCACTGCAAAGTTCTGTCCCTTCGCATCAGAGATCAGCAGCGGTTTGATGCCGATCAGATTTCCAAAGAAGGCGCTTGATGCCGTAACTCTTCCGGCTCTCTTTAAGTAGTCCAGTTTTTCCACAACACCAACCTGGTTGACGCAGTTTCTGTTTTTCTCAAGAAACTCCTGAACTTCTTCAATGGTGCTGCCTTCACTTCTCATCTTGCTCGCCCACATGATCTCAATACCCTGACCAAAGGAGCTGTTCAGGGCATCCACACAGATGATCTTGCCATCCGGATATTTTTCCAGAAGTTCTTTTGCAACGACTTTCGCTGTATTGATCGATCCGGAAAGCGCGGAAGAACAGGAGATATAGAGCACGTCCATCTCCCGCTCCAGGTATTCTGTAAATTTATTGATAAAAGTTTCAGCCGGGACCTGGGTGGTCGTGATCCGCTTGCCTTCACGCATCTTATCGTAAAAAGCTTTTGCAGACATACCTTCCCAATCAAGTGATGCCGGATATTCTTTCCCATCCAAAACAAAATTCATCTGCACATAGTCCACATCCAGCTGGGTGCGCATATCTTTGTTCAGATCACAGGTAGAATCTCCGATAATAGCAAATGGTCTCATTTTTCAGTTCCTCCTATCAGTCGTTTTCAATAACCATTGTCTGATTATTTTTTTGCAGTAATCTCTTCCATCAGTTTCTTTTCTTCTTCGAGATTGTCGGAAATCTCCTTTCCATAATAGAAGACTGCAGCCATTCCCGGACCGACGTTTGCGCCGCAGCTCATATCGATACGGGTCATGATGATCTCCTTCGGATGAATCTCTTCTTCTACGCGGCGGCGAAGCTCTTCTGCGGTCTCATAGCGGTAGGAATGCGCAATAAAAACGATCTGCTTATCCGCATCTTCGATCGTCCGTTTTACGTATTCGATCGTAGCATTAATTGCGTTTGGTTTTCCTTTTACTTTTCCGAATACATCGGTAAGGCCGTTCGGATTGAAATCGCCGAGAGAATTAACTCCAACAAGTGTGCCGAAGAAGGCCTTGAAGTTGTTGATACGGCCGGTTCTGCAAAGGAAGTTCAGGTCGTCCATCGGTCCCATCTGATGATAGCGGTTCTTATTGTTTTCTAACCATTCAGCAACTTCTTC
>CAMODY010000127.1 GCA_946611595.1 uncultured Clostridia bacterium
AAAAGTAGTGCAAAAAATGTGGGCTCATCCAAGCCCACATTTTTATATTTCATCTCTTATATCAATTATTTCTCAAACGGGAAGGTATACGGAAGGTTTAACTTATCGCGGAGAGCAACCAGTTCCTTCTGTACAGCCTCACCAACCGGAACACCTTTATCTTTTCTATCGAGCCATGCCAGATATTCTTTCTCGCCGGCTGTATAGATGCGGTCATATCCCGGAGCTTTTTCGCTTGCACGGAGAGCACGGCAGATATCGCCTGCGATCTTTTTAAATGTTTCCTTGCCCATAAATGCGTCCGGATCTACAACGAAGAAGAAGTGTCCTAAGTGATACATCTGCGGGCTGCCATCTTCTGCAACACCCGTTAATGCTTTCATGAACTGGCCTCCGGAAAGGGCAGCGGATAAGATCTCGACAACAGCGGCATAGCCATAGCCTTTATATCCGCACATTTCATCTCCAGGACCTCCGCCGAGAGGAGCCAGTGCTGCAGTTCCTTCTACCAGCATCTTTAAGATTTCATTGGAATCGGTAACGGTGCTGCCATCATGTGCAACGACCATTCCTGCCGGAGTATCTTTTCCGCTTCTTGCATAAAATTCGATCTTTCCTCTCTGTACGATCGATGTCGCACAGTCAATGCAGAACGGGAACTCTTCATCTGTCGGAAGTGAGAAGGTCAGTGGGTTTGTGCCCATCATGTTTTCTACGCCGAAAGTCGGAGCGATGGAAGGACGGGCGTTGGTACCGGTGATACCGACCATGCCTTCTTTTGCAGCCATGTTTGTCCAATAGCCTGCAATTCCGTAGTGGGTGGAGTTTCTGATCGCGCCGCCGGCCATGCCATATTTCTTAGCCTTCTCGATCAGCATCTCCATCATTTTATGGCTAGCCACCATACCCATGCCGTCGTGTGCATCCATGACAACTGTGGTCGGGCTTTCTTTTAAGATCTCGATCTCCGTTTTCGGAAGGAGAGTTCCTTTGTCTATACGATCTAAGTAGATCGGTTTGAAGCGGTTGCATCCATGGCTTTCGATGCCTCTGCGGTCAGATTCCATCAGTACGTCTGCGCAGATCTTTGCGTCTTCTTCCGGTACGCCGTAAGCTTTAAATACATCGACCATGAAAGGTCCGATCATATCCCATGGTACATAAGGTCTTGTTTCCATAACAATTGATCCTTTCTTTATTGTTTTTTCTGTCGTATTATTCAGCCTTATCATCATAGCAGAAAAATTTCTTAAGGCAAAGTCGATTCTTTAAGCATTTTGTCATACACTTTCATGATAGTAAAGAAACCAATGGTGGATTGACAAATTCTTTCAGAACACTTAGTATAATTCCGTCAGATACAAAGGTATCTGCGATATTTTAATAAAATGCTAGGGGAGCTCCTTAAAGGGGCTGAGATGTCTAAGACGACCCTTATTACTTGATTCGGTTAATGCCGACGTAAGGAAGCGCTTTATAAGGTCCTATCAAGTAATCTCCGGCATCAAAGGAGGTTTTTTTATGTCATTTTTTGTTAACACTGTCGTAGATGAGTGGGGAGATACCACTTATGTGCCGACAACGGCTGGTCTTTTAACGATGATCGCGATCATGATCATCGTGATCCTGCTTGGAGTCTGGATCTTTGGGAAAAACAGAAAGTTCTCTGCGAAGCAGCTGGCATTTACAGCGCTTGCATTAGCCCTTGGAACAGTCACTTCTTTCATCAAAGTCATTCACATGCCGATGGGCGGTTCTGTCACCTTATTCTCCATGCTGTTTATCGCACTGGTTGGATACTGGTATGGCTTGGGACCCGGACTTATGACAGCTTTTGCCTATGGAATTTTACAGATGGCGATCGATCCGTATATCATCTCGGTTCCGCAGATGCTCATCGACTACATCTTCGCATTTACAGCCCTTGGTCTTTCCGGATGCTTTGCAAATGCGAAAAAGTTTGCGCTGATCAAAGGCTATATACTTGCGGTCATAGGGCGTTACGTCTTTGCAGTTATTTCCGGCTGGGTATTCTTCGGCCAGTACGCTGGTGACTATGGATACTCCAGCGGACTTTTATATTCCCTGGTTTACAATATTCTTTATCTGGGAATTGAAGCTGTGGTCACGATCATTATCCTTTTCCTGCCGCCGGTTAAGAAGGCAATGGAATATGTCAAACGCCTTGCACAATCATAAGTGGCGGTTTTCTTGTTTGCTTGCGAACAAAGCCGCAGGCTGACAAGAAAGCAGAAAAAAAGAGAAAAAAAGGGGCTGTTTTTGAGTGTGAAATCACTTGGAAACAGCCTTTTCTTGTTTGGGCAGGAGGAAGGCCGCATGGAAACAAGAAAGGAAGCAGCTTTTCTTGTAGATGATACCTCTGGTAAAACGGCAAACAAGAAAATGGAAAAATGAAGCTGACAGGAATGGAAAACAGACCGGAATAATGATATTATCAGATTCGATATTATTATAAATCAGTCAGATGGAGAAGACATGATCGGAATTGGAATTGATACCGGCGGAACCTGTACAGATGCAGTGGTTTATGACCTGGATACCAAAAAGATTCTTGCAACAGGAAAAACGCTGACAACAAAATCAAATCTCGAGATCGGAATCGGAAAAGCTTTAGACCAGCTCCCCGAGGAGCTGATGAAAGAAGTGCAGAGTTTTTCCCTTTCCACAACGCTGGCGACGAATGCCTGCGTGGAAAATAAAGGCAGCAGGGCGAAGCTTTTGATCATCGGCACAACGCCTGAAATGATACAGCAGCTCGAGAAGATACTGACCGGCTATGGGATCAATGATCTTTCCCAGTTGATCGTTTTAGATGCAAAAGCAGAGAATTTATACTCCGAACCTTATGACCCTGATTGGGAAGATTTAAGGAGACGCATTCCGCAGCTTTTTTCGGATTGTGATGCAGTCGGAATTGTCCAGACTTTCCCGGATGCGAACGGCGGACGTTTTGAACTGACAGCTCTTCGTATTCTTCAGGAAGAACTTACGATCCCTCTTACCATTGCATATGATATTTCACAGGAGACGGATATCTTAAAAGTCTGCGCAAGCACACTTTTAAATGCCAGACTGATCCCGCTGATCCGGGAGTTTATGGAAGCGGTCCACAATGTTATGAAAGAGCGGGGACTCGATGTGCCGCTTTCCATCGTGCGAAGTGATGGAACCCTGATGTCGGAAGAGATGGCAAGAACGCAGCCGGTGGAAACACTTCTTTGCGGTCCGGCCGCCAGCGTGATCGGAGGCTGCGAACTTGCAGGGGAAAAAGATGCGATCCTTGTGGATATGGGAGGTACAACAACCGACCTTGCGATCGTCCGAAACAATGATCCGATCATGGCGAAAAAAGGAATCATGATCGGCCAGTATCAGACTGCGATCAAAGGTTTAGACGCACAAGCCGTTTCGTTAGGCGGCGACACTGCAGTCCGTTTCAGGGATGGCGCGATCTTCCTGGATACAGAGCGCATCATTCCGATTTCTGTTCTGGCAGACGAGCATCCAGAGATCATAAAGAAAATCCAAAACTTAGTTGCATGGAAAGAGACGCATACGCGCTGGATCCACGAGTTCTTTGTTCTTCAAAGAGATATCTCGGAGAAGGCAGGCTATACGGAATTTGAGCATAAAGCCTGTGAGGCGTTAAAAGGCGGGCCTTTAATCACGAAAGAGTTTTATGAGCGAATTGGAGGAGACCTCTATCATCCGGCAACGCAGCGTCTTGAGCAGGAAGGTGTGATCATCCGCAGCGGTCTTACGCCGACCGATATCATGGTCCTTCGCGGAGACTTTGATCTTTATAATGGAGAAGCGGCAAAAGAACTGATCAAATATTTTGCGCTTAATACAAAACTTGATGAAGAGAAGATTCCGGATATGGTCTATGAGCTTGTAACCAAGCGGATGTATAAAAGTATCGGAGCTTTTATCCTTCGCCATCAGTACCCGAAAAAAGAATCCTTCTTTTCAGAAGAAAATTTAGACACCCTGCTGGAAGCTTTTTATGAGCAGGCATGTGAAAGATGCGAGGATCTGGGATTTATACATACAAAAGCAAGGGCGTTAGAAGGAGATGACGTTGTACAGATGAACCTCAAAGCACCAATGCCGATCATCGGAATCGGAGCACCGACTCACGTCTTCCTTCATACTGTTGCAAAACTCTTAGGCACAAGGGCGATCCTTTCGGAATATTCCCATGTTGCCAATGCACTTGGCGCAATTGCCGGAAGAAGGATCGCAAGAGTTGATTTTCCGATTACGGTCAAATACAGCGGCGGAGCCCGACTTGGCTATTCCTTTATGGACGGCTGCGAGAGGAAACTGATCGCAAAAGAAGATCAGGCTCTGGCATATGCAAGGAGCATTGTAGAAGAGACGATCAAAAAGCGTGCATCCTTCCAGGGGCTTGGAGATGATCCGGTCATTGAGATGCATTATGAAGAAAAACGTATCGGAAATGTGGAAGCGGGATTGCTTTTAGAGATCATTATTCACGCTGAAGCCCGCGTTGATTAAGTGGCAATAATTACCCGGGAAGACGTAAAATAGTTGAGCGTTTTACAAGCAGTTATTATAATAGAACAGTATATTACATGAACGCATGAGACAAATATTATTACTCGTGAAACCACGGATTTATATTTAAAGGAGACGATCATGGGAAGAGAAGATTGGAAAAAAACAGGAAAAGAATTAGGAACCGCCTTTGGAGGCCTGGCAAAATCTCTGATCCGTTCTGCTAAAGATGGTGCGGAGAAAGTTGCTGACTGGGCAGATGGTGAGGAAGAAAATACAGGCGCGAAAGCAGAAGAACGCAATGTCTTTAATGACGGGACGTGGAGAGAGACCGGAAAAGGAATCGGACATGCGATGGGCGCACTCGGAAAATCTCTTCTGAATACCGGTGCTGAAGTTGCAGACAAAGTTGACGACTGGGTTGAAAGTAAAGTAGAAGAAGATGCTGCAGAGGAAAAGAATGACGATCAGCAAAATCTGTAGGAACTGAATGATAGAAAGATTTAAGAAAGAGTGAGTAGAACAAATGTTAGAGCTGAAAGAATACCGAGGCCATATTAGAAACTGGAAA
>CAMODY010000128.1 GCA_946611595.1 uncultured Clostridia bacterium
GTAAAGATCCTTCCAATCTTTAAAACCTTAGAAGAGGAAAGTCCGGAGCTGTCCATTTACTGGGACGAAGAAAAACGGGATATCTATGTTTCCGTTATGGGAAAAGTGCAGCTCGAGATCCTGACAACAATCTTGAAAGAACGCTTTGATCTGGAGGTCTCTTTCGACTCCGGAAACATTGTATATAAAGAAACCATTACAGACTCGGTCATCGGTGTCGGCCACTTTGAGCCGCTCCGTCACTATGCCGAAGTCCATTTACTTTTAGAGCCACTAGAGCGAGGAAGCGGCCTTATCTTTGCCGCAGAGGTTTCTTCCGATAAGCTCGCGAAAAACTGGCAGCGTCTGATCTTAACGCATCTTGCAGAGCGCAGACACAAAGGAGTCTTAACCGGCGCTCCGATCACAGACATGAAGATTACGCTGATTGCCGGAAAAGCACACCTCAAACATACAGAAGGCGGAGACTTCCGCCAGGCAACTTATCGTGCTGTTCGTCAAGGTCTTATGATGGCAGAAAATCTTCTGCTCGAACCTTTCTACCGCTTCTCTCTTGAGGTCCCGACTGCAAATGTCGGAAAAGCGCTTACAGACCTTGATCAGATGCACGCCGAATTTTCCGCGCCGGAACTAAATCCCGATAATGATTTCTCCATTATCAGCGGACGCGGTCCGGTTGCTGCGCTGAAGGATTATCCAGCAGAGATCGCTTCCTATACAAAAGGCCTTGGAAGCATCAGCTTCCTTCCGGATGGCTACGGCGAATGCCATAACGCCGAAGAAGTGATTGCAGAAAAAGCATATGATCCAACGGCAGATCTCAGGAACACACCGGACTCCGTGTTCTGCCAGAATGGCGCAGGTCATGTCGTTCCATATTATGAAGTTTATGATTACATGCATCTTTCCTTCGATGGAACAGATAATCGCGCAGATGATATTCCACTCACTACGAGAGAGTCTGCTGCCGATGCTCGCTCCGTTTCTAAAACTGCATTAGGCACAGACGAAGTCGACGCCATCATCAATGCCATCTCCAGTTCCCAAAGCCGCTCGAAGCGAAACGGAAAGAAATGGAAGAAATCGTTTGGAGAAAGCAGCCCGTCTGCCGAGTCCTACCAAGTTGGCGGAAGATCCGTGAAAATATCTGGCCTGAAAAAAACAGCATCGCAAAACAGCTCTGCCACGCAGAAGACTGCTATGCAAAAATCCGCAGCCACAAAGAATCTTCTCTCTGGTGCCTTCCCATTAGAAGAAGCGGATGTTCTTATAGTGGATGGATACAATGTCATCTTCGCCTGGGAGGATCTTCAGAGTCTCGCGCGTGACAATATCGACGCAGCACGTGATTCTCTGATCGAGACCTTAAGCAAATACTCCGCCATGATAGATGGCGAAGTTGTTGCTGTCTTCGATGCCTATAAAGTAAAAGGCCGGCCGGGAACGATCTCGGATTTTCAGAATATTCAGTTGGTCTATACCGCGGAGGAACAGACCGCCGACCAATATATCGAGCGTTTCGTCAACATGGCAAACGGCGGATTTAAAACCACCTCCGACGGAAATGTCACGATCCCGAAAGCATTAAAAGAAAAACTCCGCAAAAAAGACGGTAGACTCAAAGTCGCTGTCGTAACCTCTGATTCCACGGAACAAGTCGTTACCATGGGACAGGGCTGCAAACTCATTTCTTCCAGAGAATTTAAAACGCGTATGGATGAGCAGATCCGCAAACTGCACGAACACTACGAGATCCGCGAGCAGTGACCTAAAAAACCTTTTAAAAGAATTTTCCAGTAAAAGGGAACAATACTCTATATGTACACAAAAAATACAGTTAAGCGATAAAAAAACATTGCATTTTCTATTTCTATAGAGTATGATGCTTCAATGTATTAAAGCATTTATGTATTAAAATTGAACATCGCCAGTAGAACTGGGCAGGAAAGTGGGCATAAAGCCCTGCCGAAGAAGTAAAACTTTCAGGACTCTTAATAAAGAGAAAGACTGTTCAGGGATGGGAATCTGGAGACGTCCGGAATAACCGGGGGCCGAAGGGGCAAGTTCGCAAGACAACGAATCTCTCAGGCAAAAGGACAGAATTTAGTATCGTTTTTAACGATCGTTTTGTAATTTTGAGAGATATGCCCTGCATATCTCTTTTTTATACGGTGCTTGTTCAATCAGGAAAGGAAAAGAGGGAAAAGATGAGTTTTTTAGATTGGTTAACAAACCTCAACAGCTCCATCAACGGCTTTGTATGGGGCATTCCGATGCTGATCCTTCTGATCGGTACCGGTATCTTTATGACGATCTTAACCAAGGTCTTCCAGATCTCACATCTTAAGACCTGGTGGACAAACACGATCGGCAGCGTTTTCACAAACAAGCACGTCACAAAACACACCGCAAAGCATGACAAATCCATCTCCCAGTTCCAGTCTTTAACGACAGCACTGGCAGCTACGATTGGTACTGGTAACATCGTCGGTGTTGCAGCTGCTATCGCAGTCGGTGGTCCCGGTGCGATCTTCTGGATGTGGATCGTTGCATTCTTTGGAATGATGACAAACTACTCCGAGAATATCCTTGGTATTTACTTCAGAAGAAAAAACAAATATGGCGAGTGGTCCGGCGGCGCGATGTACTACCTGCAGGATGGTCTTGGCGGATATAAGGGAAGCAAGAAAGCGGCTTGGACAGGTTCCCTTCTTAAATGGGTTGGTAAGATTCTCGCAATCCTCTTTGCTTGCTTCTGTATCCTGGCTTCTTTCGGTATCGGTAATGCAAGTCAGATCAACTCTATCGCAGCAAACATGGACGCAGCATTCGGTATTCCATCATGGGTCGTAGGTCTTGTTCTTTTAGCAATCGGTGCTCTGATCATCTTAGGCGGACTTAAGAGAGTTGCTTCCGTAACAGAAAAAGTTGTGCCTTTCATGGCAGTTCTTTATATCATTGCCGCACTCGTTGTTATCTGCGTTAACGGTGCAAATGTCGGCCCTGCATTCGTTGCAATTTTCAAAGGCGCATTTGGCCTTAAGGCTGTAGGCGGCGGTATTGTCGGCGGTGGTATTGCATTGGCATTAACATACGGTATGAAACGAGGCGTTTTCTCTAACGAGGCAGGTCTTGGTTCTTCCGTTATGGTTCACTCCAACTCCAATGTTAAAGAGCCGGTTAAACAGGGTATGTGGGGAATCTTCGAAGTATTCGCAGATACCATTATCGTATGTACTCTGACTGCTCTCGTTGTTTTAACCTCCGGCGTTATCGACCTTAACACCGGCGCGAAGGCTGCAGCATTTGCAAATGCATCCGATTCCACTCTGGTAGGTCAGGCATTCGGAACACTCTTCGGAAACTTTGGACCGGCATTCGTTGCGATTGCTCTGCTCTTCTTCGCCTTCTCAACCGTACTTGGCTGGAGTCACTACGGATCCAAAGCGTTTGAATACCTCTTCGGCGAGAAAGCTACGATCGGATATAAGATCTTCTTCGTACTTTTCATCTTTGTTGGTGCGACCATGGATCTGTCCCTCGCTTGGGATATCTCCGATACCTTCAACGGACTGATGGCAATCCCGAACTTAATCGGTGTACTGTCACTCTTCCCGCTGGTTTACAAGATTACAAAGAACTATGTCGATCGTAAGATCAAACATAAAGAGATTGAACCGATGATCTCCAAGTTCCCTGACATCCAGAAGATGCAGGCGGAGGCACTCGCAAGAGGTGAGGAAGAATAAAATTATCTTTCGTTAAAAACGGGGTGTGCTGCTTCTATAGCGGCATGCCTCGCTTTTTTATGCAGAGAAAACCCGCCGCAGTTTCCTGTGGCGGGTTTAAGGCATTTTGGTTTATTAATAATTTCAATCAGGTGAAGGCCTCTTTCTTAAAGGATCAGCCTTCGATCAGTATGGTCTTCTTCTCCGGAACCTTCGGGGTCTCCTTCTTTGGAACGGAAAGTTTCAATACACCATCTTCATATTTTGCTTTGATGTCCTCTTCCGTTACCTCTTCACCAACGTAGAAGCTTCTCTGCATCGATCCTGCATAACGCTCCTGGCGGATCAGTTTGCCCTTCTTATCCTTCTCGTCTTTGTCCAGGCCTTTGGCAGCATCGACGATCAGATAACCGTTTTCAAGTGACAATTGAATCTCATCTTTCTTGAATCCCGGAAGATCGATATCGATCTCATAGCCGGTGTCATGCTCGTGGACATCAGTCTTCATCATATGAGCTGCATGTTTTCCATACAGTTTTTTGTCAATGTCATCGAAATCCCTCATTCTCGGGAAATCCATCCAGTCATCCAGTAAACTTTCTCCAAAAATACTCGGTAATAACATAAGTCATGCCTCCTTCTCATAAAAAATATATTTTCAATAAGTCTTATGAGCATTGGGACGGAGGGTTCGGATTCTTATTTTCTGGAATCTTCTCTGTTCCTTTGTTCTGATTATGTTATAGCACTGATTGTTAGCACTGTCAAGTGGTGAGTGCTAATTTTTTTACCCAACATTCTGTCGCGGCCAATTATGGTCTTCAGAGCGAGTGTTGACATAAAAGTTTAATGTGATATGATACCTTCTGCAGTCGAACTTGCCTTTAAAAGAGGCAGTGTTTACTACATATTTTCATACAAGAGGTCGAGACATCATGCATTTTCTGGTTCCAAGCAAGAACCCCGTCGTGACCGAATTAAAGCGCGCCATTGCTGCAACCTTTGGCGGGCTTTTATATTCGTTAGGGGTCAATTTATTTATCGTTCCAATCGGTCTTTACAACGGAGGCCTGATGGGTTACTGCCAGCTGATCCGTACGCTGCTGGTCGATTACCTGCACCTTTCTTTTTCTTTTGATATAGCAGGTATCCTATATTTCCTGACAAATATCCCGATCATGATCATTGCCTGGATCAAGCTGGATAAAAAGTTTGTTTTCCGCGCTTTGATCAACATCGGCGTGATCACTCTGTTCCTTTCCGTTATCCCGGTTAAGGCCGTGATCGAAGGAGATATCATTACAAACTGTCTGGTCGG
>CAMODY010000129.1 GCA_946611595.1 uncultured Clostridia bacterium
ATGGTTAGGGCCGGCCATATAATCCCCTAAAGCTTCCGGACAATTTCTTCCAAGGAAGATAGATCCTGCATTTTTGATCAGCGGAAGATATTCAAACGGCTCATCTACACAGATCTCTAAGTGCTCAGGGGCAATTTCATTTGATACTTCAATTGCCTGCATCAGATCTTCGGTAACGATGATCTTTCCGTTATTGTCGATGGATGCAGAAGCAATTTCTTCTCGTTCAAGCTGGCGCACCTGTGTCTCAACTTCAGCCTGCACCTTAAGCGCAAAATCCATATCATCCGTAATTAATACCGCACTCGCATTCTTATCATGTTCAGCCTGCGATAAAAGGTCCGCTGCTGTCCATGCAGGATTTGTCTTTCCATCGGAGATGATCAGGATCTCGCTTGGACCTGCGATCATATCAATCGATACCATACCGAAGACTTGTTTCTTAGCTTCTGCAACAAATGCATTTCCAGGTCCGACAATCTTATAGACTTTTGGAATGGTTTCTGTTCCATATGCTAAAGCAGCAATTGCCTGTGCTCCACCGGTTTTATATATCTTATCGACACCGGCAACATGTGCAGCAGCAAGAATATAAGGATTAATTTTACCGTCTGCATTTGGAGGAGTTGTCATTACGACCTGCTCGCAGCCTGCGATTTTTGCCGGAATGGAATCCATTAAAACGGTAGATGGATAGGCTGCACTTCCTCCAGGTACATAGAGTCCGACTTTTTCAATCGGGGTGATCTTCTGACCCATGATAATACCGTTCGCTTCTTTGATCTCAAAGCCTTCGCGAACTTGTTTTTTGTGAAAAGCGGTAATGTTCTCAGCAGCTCTTTTTAAGACACGGATAAATTCCGGTTCAACTTGAGCTAAAGCTTCTTCCATTTCTTCTGCGCTGACAGCAAGAGATGTAAGTTCTGCATGATCAAACTTTCTGCAGTATTCCAGAACGGCTTTATCACCGTTTGCTTTTACGTTATTGATAATATCTGTTACGATTTCTTCAACAGAAGAGATCGCTTCTACTCTGGAAAAAATCTCCTCTTTTGGAACTTCACCAAATTTCAGTATTTTGATCATATTAAACTCCTGCTATTTCTCGATAATTTCTGCAAGTTGTTTTGTAAGATTTCGAATTAATTCTCCTTTAAATTCAAAGGAAGCCTTGTTACTGATCAAACGTGCACTGATCGGCATAATTTCTTCAAGTACCGTAAGATCATTTTCTTTCAAAGTAGTACCGGTCTCAACAATATCAACGATAACATCTGATAAGCCTAAGATCGGAGCGATCTCGATAGAACCATTTAAGTGAATGATATCAATATCGCGCCCTTTACTTTGATAATAATTTCTTGCAATATTGCTGAATTTAGTTGCAACTCTTAAAGATTTTTCCGTATCGTCTTCAAAAGTTTTTGGCCCTGCAACCGCCATTCGGCATTTGCCCATATTCATATCTAAAAGTTCATAGATTTCAGGGGTATATTCTTCAATAATGTCTTTGCCACATACGCCAACATCAGCTGCTCCTCGTTCCACATAGATCGCAACATCGGAAGGCTTTACCCAGAAATAACGGACCTTTGCATCTTTATTTTCAAAAATGAGTTTTCTGTTTTCTTCTAAGATGGACGGGCATTCAAAGCCTGCCTGTGCAAACATGGCATAAACTTTTTCTCCTAAACGTCCTTTCGGAAGCGCAACATTTAAGAAAGGTTTTTCTGATTCGTCTTCCATTTCAGGAAGAATTGCAGAATCTACTGCTCTTTCAACCGCATCAAGATAAACCGCAAAACCAATCGCTTTCGACTTTCTTCCGAGCTTCTTCATGATACGATCATATTGGCCACCAGATAATACAGCATCAGGAGCACCTTTAATAAACCCGTTAAATACAATGCCATTATAGTAATTGATGTCACCGGTAACAGAAAAATCAAGATTGATTACTGAGGAAACATCGCTTGTATTTAAGGCTTCTAAAATCGAAAGAAACTCGCAAAGCTCTGTATCATTAGCATTTAGTTCTGCAAGGATCGTTTTGATCTCCGGAAGGACATCTCCAATGCTTCCGCTAAGTTTTACTAATCTGCGGATCAGCTCTTTCTTATCTTCTGAAATTTCTTCTTTTGAACAAAGCTTTTCAAGTTCATCAATATTCTTTTCGCTAAGATAAGTATATGCTTTGGAAATCCCTTCTCTTGAAAGTCCGGTCGATGAAAAAACAGCTTCGATCAGATCCAGGTTGGAAATATCTAAAACAGCATTGTCTGAAAAAGAATTTAAACTCTTGCATGCTAAAGTGATTACTTCGCAAAGCGCAGCGGAATCAATATTTCCAAAGCACTCGAGGCCGATCTGCATGATCTCACGAAACATTCCCGTGCCTTTTGAAACACGATAAACATTTTCGTTATAGAACAGTTTTTGAATCTGCTCCGGATCGTCTTTTGAATTCTTTATAATTGATAATGTAACGTCCGGTTTTAACGCAAGGAGTTTCCCATTGGTATCCGTGAACGTAATGACGTTATCTGATACGAGAAAGTCTTTATTTCTTGCGTAAAGGTCATATTCTTCAAATTTGCTCATGCGATAAGGACTGTATCCGTAATTAGAAAACAGTTCCCTTAAAGCAAATATGATTTTTTCATCTTCCTGTAATACAGCATCGTTGATATTCATAGCTGAAAAATCCTTTATTTCCTATATTGCACAACAAAGATACTTTAGTATGCTACCATGCTACCACGCTAAAGTCAACGGATATTTATTGATGTCTGCTCATTTAAAAACATAGTTTAATAGAAGAAATATGATGATTGCGATTATGATCACGATATATACGATCGAAAAAATCCTGGGAATCCTTTTTTCACTGTTAGTGAAGGATACATACTTCTTATTATTTAACTTGTCACTCATAATGCGCCATTCGGCGTCATATAATTCAATTGGAAGCTGTTCTTCGAGCAGTCTGATCACTTTCATTTTCGCAGCATTCAATGTCCCATAGGAATCAAGGATGTTGACCCAGGATATATCAAGAATGATACCGGTGATGCACATAAAAGCGATGACATAAAGTTTTGCAGGCATTTCCACAACACCCATAACAACTCCAACTAATGCAACAAGTGCACTGTTTACGGAAATATAAAAGGAATTGACACTCTGCCTTCTGGCAACCAGATCTTCAGATGATTTTTGGAACATCTTATATTGATCAAGGATCTCGTTTTTATGTGCTCCCTTTTCTTCATCGTCCATCCCGGAATACTTCTTAGAGAAAATATCGTAGTATCCATTTGCATAATTATCGATACGTTCCTTGATTTGTTCCAGAGTCATCTGATCTGCAACAAGGCGTCTCTGCCCTGTAAAGTGATCGGTTGTGTACAGAAAATCCGGAAGTTTCAGATTCTTCGGATTTAAGATCATAATCTGTTTATGATATTTATTTGCACGTAAAATTTCCCAGCCCATCGTTTTCTTCTTGGAAGGATCACAGGAATCTTCTCCAACAACGATCAAAACGACTTGAGCGATCTTTAGAACTTTACGTGCTTCTTTTTTCCAATTGTAATTGGTCCCGGATTTCATGGTTAGAATATTGGCATTTCCGATCATAACTGAATTTTCATCCAGATCTTCATCTATTCCGAGAAGCGATGGTTCCACAGTTTCCTTTACATAATCATAATCTTTACCTGAATGCACAATAAAAATATTAACCATTTTGAACTCCCTCCATCATTTCGCGAGCCATGCGTTCAGCGGAATCCACAAGTTCCTGATCGTAGCCGTATACTTTTAAGAGTTTAATTGCATTTCGGCTTGTCGAAGGACCTTCCTTGATCAGATAGTCAAAAAGAACCTGGTCATTCTCTATATACTCAGAAAAATGATAGTTAGTCATATCATTTTCCAAAATTTTTGTAAGTTCAATATCATGTGTTGCCGCGAAGATCAAAGCGTTATCATGTGAAAGCTTTTTCAGGATCTGACAGGATGCCGCGATCCTTTCTGTGGTATTCGTACCTCTTAAAACCTCATCAACAAATGCCATAAGTGGAATCTCTTCTTCTAGTTCATCAAAGATTCGTTTCAGGGATTTGATCTCAACGATGAAATAGCTTTCTTCGCCTAAAATATTATCTGTTAACGCCATGGATGACAGTACTTTATAAAATTTCGTATGAAAGCTGTCTGCAAGGCAGGTAAAAATCGTCTGCGCAAAAATCTGATTGATCGCCATTGCTTTAAGGAAGGTTGATTTGCCGGAAGCATTAGAACCTGTAAGAAGAATCGACTTTTCTGTCTTTAATGAATTCTTTACCGGATCTTTCAATAGCGGATGATATAATTCTGAAACGTTTAAAATATCAGACTCGAATTCCGGCTTACAGTAAGCATCGAGTTTCGACCTGTATTCCATAATGCAAATGCAGGTTTCAATCTCGCCAAGCGTATCATAAAGACGCTGTATTTCCGCTTCGTGATCTTCTGCATATTTTTTCATGCTGTTGAATTTAATCAAATCCACATGGAAGATCATACGGACATAGTCCATCAGAACATCGATCAAAGAACCGGAAACGCTGTTTGTAAGCAGCCAGCTGCCCCTCTTTAATGGAGCAAATATCTTCACACATTCTTTCAATGCCTCTTTATCAGTATTAAACTCTTCCGGCAGGTCAAGCTTTAAGATCTTAGAGGCTGTAATCACCATTGAAACCAAATATTTCAGGCTGTTAAAGTAGGCCTCCACTTCGGATTTGTATTTGAAATATAAAGCGATATTTACTGCGATCATGACAACCAAGGCAATAATTCCAATTGCAGGCTGAACAAAGATGAGTGCGATTGCAATAAAAAGCAGAAGGATCAGAATAAAATGGACCGCATTACTGCGGGTTTTAATCTCTTTGATCTTAAAAATATGATCTAAAAAAGAGACTTTTTTGGTTTT
>CAMODY010000130.1 GCA_946611595.1 uncultured Clostridia bacterium
GCAAACTGCATCCGCGCAATGCTTGGAGAGAGCGAAGAACGAAGGGACGAAATAATTGAGCTTTCCTGCAATGTCGATGACATGACAGGAGAAGAGATCGGATTTGCGATGGAGCGGCTTTTTGAGGGCGGAGCTTTAGATGTCTATACGATACCGATCGGCATGAAAAAGAACAGACCGGGAACACTGATCCGTGTTATGTGCAGCGAGGAAAAGAAGGATGAGATCATTCGACTGCTCTTTAGACACACAACAACGATCGGTCTTCGGCAGCAGAAACTTAGTCGGTATGTACTTGATAGAACAGTAGAAGAGAAAACGAGCGGGGTTGGAAAAATTCGGATTAAAAACTCTTCCGGCTATGGAACGGAGCGGAAGAAATATGAATTTGAAGACCTCGCCAGGATTGCAAAGGAGAAAAACCTGAGTCTGAAAGAAGTTAAGGACTTGCTTGCCACTGAGTAAACAGAACTCAGGTAGAAAAGGAGGATTCAGCTATGGGGTTATTTAGTAAAGAAGCCTGTGTTTTTTGCGGGAAAGAAGTTGGAATGATGCACAGATCAAAAATGGCCGGAGGCGATTACATCTGTACAGAATGCAAATACCTTGCTCATCCTTTTATCCGGATCGATAAGGTCAATCAGGAGCAGGCAAAGGCGATCATGGATGAAGTCGCAAATTCGGAAGCACGTTTTCAAACTGTTAATTGGGATAAGGTTGTCCGCCATTCCCTCGGAAAGAACTATGTATTCTACTACAGCATGGAGACCGGTGAATTTGCGTTCCACACACCGGAAACTGAAAAATACAAAAATCATGCAATCTACTATATGTCTATGGTTCGTCCCTATGATAAGAATCTTGAGTGGAGCATGAATCAGGGGAATGCCACCAGATTGCCGGCGTTTTCAAAACAGCAATATGCCGATATGATCACACTGAAAGAGCAGAAGGATACAGACGGAAAGATCACAGGGTGGAAACTTTATATTCCTTATTTCCGTGAACATATGGATATCACCATTGCTTTTCCGGGAAATACCAAGGAAAGTGAAGTAAGAGGATTCCATGAGCAGATCATCAATATTATCGGTGGCTATAATTCTGCGCATATGGTGAATCCGACGGAACGGGCGCAGATGCAGCAGACCAATGCGATGCAGACAGCAAGTGAGATGCTGAAAGCGGCGATCAAAGGAGAAGGCGCAGAAAGTATTGTGGAAAAAATGCAGGAAGGTATCAATACCGCAAATGAGATTGATGCGGGTAATGTAAAACGAGGTCTGTTTGGACGATTAAAGAAAAAATAGACAGGAAAGGATGGGGAAAATGAAATTATTTAAAAGAGGAACAGCTTTAACACTCGCTATGCTCCTTATGGCTGTATGCCTTACGGCCTGTGGAGGAAGCGGCGGACAGAATACTCCGGCTCAAGGCTCCGGCGGCACGGCAAGTCCGGATCCGGCAGCTGACAAAACAGAAATTGCGACTACGACATACACAGCTCAGGATGAGGAAGAAGGTGCTATTTTGACTCTGGAAGTTCCGGAGATCGAAGGGATCACAGTCAGTGAGATCAGCTCCAGAGCAGGCTATCGAATTGAGTATCCGGACGGCGGATGGCAGCTTGATATCTGGATCGGGGCATTAAACAGTGAGGCACTGGCTAAGGCAATCAGTGAAGAGTCTGTTACATATGGCAGCAACACCGGCTCTCTGGAGTTTAGCAGCTGGGCAGCACAAGGGAAGTTTGATTTTGGCCCGGTTCCGGATAAAGCCTATTCTCTGACTGCAGAGTACGACCTCCGGCCGGCAGATACCTACCAGCCGGATGATGAGGCAGAACTTCGCGGATATCTTGAGGATGAGTATGTCGGAATGATCTTTTCAGGTATGAAAGTTGAACTTTCTAAGTAGGGAAAACCATTTCTTTATGGTATAATGACACGACACCTATAAATGGGTGAAAAGAATGTAGGAGGAAATTTACTATATGGCTGAGATCACCATTACAAAAGACAATTTTGAACAGGAAGTTTTAAAGGCAGATAAACCGGTACTTGTAGACTTTTGGGCAACCTGGTGCGGACCGTGCCAGATGTTAGGACCGATCATCGCTCAGATCGCGGAAGAGCAGGACGGTAAGATCATTGTAGGTAAGGTTAACGTCGATGAGGAACAGGAACTTGCAGCAAAGTTTAATGTCATGAGTATTCCGACCATGCTGGTATTTAAAGGCGGCGAGGTCGTAAATCAGGGCATCGGCTTCATGGATAAGGCGAAGGTGGAAGCACTGCTTCAGTAAGTGATCAAAAGACAAGCGGGGCGCAAGAAGTTGCGCCCCATCTTTTCGGTAGAGGAAAAATATGAAAGATATCATCAACACAACACTTTGCTATCTGGAAAAAGATGGGTGCTATCTGATGCTCTTTCGTAATAAAAAAGAGCATGACCCGTGCGAAGGGAAATGGGTTGGAATCGGCGGAAAGTTTGAAGCCGGAGAAAACAGCGAGGAATGTCTTTTAAGAGAAGTAAAGGAAGAGACGGGTCTAACATTAACAGAATATAAAAGCCGTGGCGTTGTGCATTTTAAATCCAACGTGCTTCCGGACGAAGAAATGTATCTGTTTTCTGCGACCGGCTGGGAAGGGGAGATGATCCCTTGCAACGAAGGGACCTTAGAGTGGATCCCGAAGGAGAAAGTAATGGATTTAAACCTTTGGGAAGGAGATCCATATTTCCTTGAGCCGATGTTAAACGGAGAACGAGATATTGAACTCACCTGTCGCTATGAAGGGGACAAACTGGTTGAATATATCGACCATAAAAAGGTATAATAAATAGTTAGCAAAACTGTACATATATGAAATGTAACAATTGAAAGAGGGTACCCGAGGAGGAATACAAGATGAATGCTGTAAAAGAGTATTTGGTAGAGGGGAAATCACTTCCTGAGACATACCACAAAGCACTTGCTGCACTTGAGTCAAATGAGAATATCTATCCTTGTGATGACTGGGATACGACTCAGAAAGAAGTTTCTATGACCATGTGTGTTTTAGAGCCTCTTGCAGAGCCGATGATCAGTAAATTATTTATCGGCGGACCTGAAGAACTTGAACAGTATCGCCAGGAAATGCTGGACGGCATCCTGGATTTCGAAGTTGAAAAAGGCAACTGGGCATACACATATCATCAGAGAATGGAAAAACAGTTCCCATTTATTGTTTCTGAATTGCAAAGAAACCCTTCGAGCCGACGCGCGGTTATCGTGGTTCGTGACTGGGAAGTAGATGCGGAAAGCGACGATCCTGCCTGCCTGCAGCACATCCAGTACTTTATCCGTGATAATCAGCTGCATTGCAAAGTACTGTTCCGTTCCAATGATGCCTGCAAGGCAACATTCATGAATGCGTTTGCACTGATCATGCTTCAGAAGCGTTTTGCAGATGCGCTGAATGTGGACATGGGCACTTATACACACAGAGCCAGTAGCTTTCATTGCTATGAAAAAGACTTTGACATGCTGAAAGGCTATGTGAACCGTATTGAAAAAGCAGAAGATGAATATGATCTTTGCTTTGATTATGAAGACGGCTGGAAAGAGGATATGGAATTTGCACAGCCGATGATCGCGAGAAAAGTAGAAGAACTTCGCAATCGATAAAACTAAGAAAGTCTGGCAAAAGACTAAAAATAATAGGAGCAACTGACAGCATATGAAATACGACATTATTATTATTGGCGCGGGGCCGGGAGGCATTTTCTCGGCATATGAGTTTGCAAAGAAATCAAATTTAAAAGTGGCAGTGTTTGAAGAGGGTGGACCGCTTGAAAAACGTCACTGTCCAATTGACGGAAAGAAAGTAAAATCCTGCATCAACTGCAAGACTTGTTCAATTATGAACGGTTTTGGCGGAGCAGGAGCATTTTCCGATGGAAAATACAATATTACGAATGATTTTGGCGGTACTCTTCACGAATATATCGGAAGAGAAAAAGCGTTAGAATTGATGTACTATGTGGATTCTATCAACATGTCTCATGGCGGACAGGATACAACGATGTATTCCACTGCAGGAACTGCATTAAAGAAGATCTGCATGCAGAATAAACTGACGCTGCTTGAAGCTTCTGTGCGCCATCTCGGAACAGACATTAACTACGTTGTTTTGGAAAATCTCTACAACGAACTGAAAGATAAAGTGGAATTCTTCTTCTATACACCGGTTGAAAGTGTTGAAAAGACAGGAGACGGTTTTGTGATCCATACGGAAGATAAAACCTATGGGTGCGAAAAATGCATTATCTCTGTTGGAAGAAGCGGAAGCCACTGGCTGCAGGAAGTATGCGGTGCACTGGATATTCCGACAACGTCTAACCGCGTTGATATCGGCGTGCGTGTAGAACTTCCGGCGCCGATCTTTTCTCATATCACAGACGAACTCTATGAGAGCAAGATCGTATACCGTACGGAAAAATATGAAGATAATGTGCGGACATTCTGCATGAACCCGAAGGGCATTGTCGTAAATGAAAATACCAATGGAATCATTACGGTTAACGGACACAGTTTTGAAGATGAGTCCAGAAAGACAGACAATACGAACTTTGCGCTTTTAGTATCCAAACGTTTTTCTGTTCCGTTTAAAGACAGCAACGGATATGCAGAGAGCATTGCGAAGCTTTCCAACATGCTTGGAGGCGGCGTTATCATTCAGCGCTTTGGAGACTTAGAGCGCGGTAGAAGAAGTACGCAAAAGAGAATTGATGAGGGAACGGTTCGCCCGACCCTTGCAGCAACGCCTGGAGATTTAAGTCTTGTTCTTCCAAAGAGAATCTTAGACGGTATTATCGAGATGATCTATGCACTCGATAAGATCGCTCCGGGAACGGCAAATGAAGATACCCTGCTGTATGGTGTAGAAGTAAAATTCTACAACATGGGTGTCAGCGTAGATGAAAA
>CAMODY010000131.1 GCA_946611595.1 uncultured Clostridia bacterium
TATGCTTTCTAAGCCATGTCGGGATCTTGTAAGTTCCGATATCATAACACTGTCTATGATGCGTGCAGCCTTCCGCCATCAAAATCACGTCTCCGTCTTTCAGGGAATCGATAGCTTCTACTCCTTTGATCGCCGTTTTCAGATATCCTTTGTACCTTGCCATCAGGATCGAGAAAGAAGTAAGCGGAATATCCATCGGTGTGTCTGCACTGACTTCTGTAAAAGCCTGGCTGTCTGTGATCACAACACGAGGTTTCTTGGCAAGACTTTGCAGTGTTGCCTTCAGTTCAAATTCTCTGCAGACAACAGCAATGCCGCCCATATCAAGAACATCACGAACTGCCTGCTGCTGTGGAAGGATGAGCCTTCCCTTCGGAGCAGACTCATCGATCGGACAGACAAGAATGATCACATCATTCGGATCAACCAGCCCTTTTAAAAGTCTGTGTTCCGGATCTTCCACCGGCGCAAGGCGTCCGATCATTTCCTTAAGTTCATAAATATTCGTGCCATGTTCCGCACTCGTCCAGATCACATTTTCTTTTTCATCCGGAACTTTATCTAAAAGATCGCTCTTATTATAGACAACGATCCACGGGATCAGTTTCTCTTTAAAGATTGCGATCAGCTGCTTATCGATCTCGCTCATGCCAATCGTTGCATCGATAACGAGAACGGCAATATCCGTCCTGTTCAGTACCTGCTTTGTGCGAAGCACTCTCTTCTCACCGAGCATGCCCTCATCATCAAAACCAGGCGTATCAATGATCACAACCGGACCCAAAGGCAAAAGTTCCATTGCCTTAGTTACAGGATCTGTTGTAGTTCCTTTTACATCGGATACAACCGACAGCTCCTGATTTGTAACAGCATTAACGACACTGGATTTTCCCGCATTCCTGCATCCAAAGAAAGCAATATGTAAGCGTTCTGCGGAAACTGTGGAATTTAAGCTCATATCAATCTCCTAAAAAAGCCGTGATCTCCTGAAAGAAGAACACGGCATTATAATAACTACAATGTTTTGCCATGTCTTTCGCCTCAAGTATCAGTTTCAGCGTCAGGGGCATTTTAAATTAAGCAGGATTTCCCGTCAGGAGTTTTTCCTTCCGTTGATCCTTTCTACAATTAATCATACAGTTTTCACTGTACAGTGGTAGAATAAATCATGCCCAAATGAAAGGCAAGTTTTGTTTTCTTTTTAACAATTAGGAGGCGCATCATGCTGATCGCAATTACCGGAGCCGGCGGTTCCATCGGAAAATCAGTCGTTCCGGAACTACTCAAAAATAACAATAACCGCTGCAGGCTTCTTTTAAGAGATTCGAAGAAAAACAGGAAGCTTATTTCCTGCCTGCAAAAAGAATACGGAGACAGGATAGGGTTCATAAAAGGTGATGTCACAGATCCTTTAAGCTGCGAAAAGCTGGTAAAGGACACCGATTATGTACTGCACCTGGCTGCAGTCATCCCTCCTAAGGCAGACCACGATGATGCTGCAACATGGAAGACAAATCTTGGCGGAACCGTAAATTTAGTAAATGCGATCATTCAAGCCGGCAACACGTCACATCTCATCTTTTTCTCCACCGTTGCCGTCTATGGGCATAGAGGAGTTCAGCATCATTGGGGCCGAGTTGGTGATCCACTTATGCCAAGCATCTTCGACGCCTATGGCGCAAGCAAGGTACAGGCGGAACGGTATATCTTAGAAAGCGAACTAAAGCACTGGATCATCTTAAGAGAAACCGGTGTCCTCTACGATAATCTGATGATGAACAATATCTCGGACGGACTCATGTTCCAGACACCGGTAAATGTGTTTATCGAATGGGTTACTGCGAAAGATACTGCAAGGCTGCTAAACAGTATCATTTCCTCAGCTCAGGACATGAATGATTTCTGGAATCAGATCTACAATATCGGCGGTGGCATCTCCTGCCGGCAGACCGGTTTTGAGACCTATAACGATGGCTTTAAACTGATCGGCGGAAGCGCCAAAAAAATATTTGAGCCAAGATGGCATAACCAGAGAAACTTCCACTGCTTCTGGTTTAGCGACAGCGATGTATTAGAAGACCTTTTCCATTTTCGTTCTGAAAGTACAGATGATTTTTGGAAGTGGTTTGCAAAAAAACACAGAGTCTATAGTCTCGGAAGAATCCTTCCTCCTGGGCTGATCAAATCTTTGATCATTAAACCCCTGCTAAAAAACAGCAACGCTCCGGCGTACTGGGTGGAAAACAATAACGAAGCAAGGATTACGGCAGTTTATGGAAGCCGCAAGCAATATGAAGAGATTCCTAAATCCTGGGATCAGGTGGACCTTATCTGCGAACATTCAGACTATGAGGATATGAAGATCCACAGAAAAGAATACGATCTTTCTCATGGATATGACGAATCAAAAGATGAGCGCGAATTAAACCTTGCGGATATGCAGCAGGCTGCTGCCTTCCGCGGAGGCAAGGTTCTTTCTGATTCAATGCAAGCGGGAGATCTTAAGACAAAACTCAAATGGCAGTGCCATAACGGTCATGAGTTTGAAAGTTCCCCGTACACAATTATAAAAGCCGGGCACTGGTGCCCTATCTGCTGCAGCCCGAAAGAAGAATGGACCTTCGACGAATTGTCAAAACACATCCCATTCTTTGCTCAGCTCTGGTACGACACGCACAGCCCGGAGGAAAACTATATTTATTCTGTAGATGAAAACGGACAGACATATGTCCGAAAAAACGATTCAGTGGCGTTCGCAAAATCGGAAGAAATCTAAAAGCGCCTGCTGATATTTTTCAGGCTCTACAAAACAGCTCTTCGTATGATCAGCGCCTTCAACGATCAGCTGAAATTTCGGAGCATGGCAGGCGTCATAAATCTTTTGCATAGAACGGATATCCGCTACCCGATCTTTCGTTCCATGGATAAAAAGGATTGGGAGTTCATTTTCTTTAATCGCATCAAAGCCAGTGTAGGCATTGTCATCCATCCCTAATCTGAGTCTGGCATCAAAGCGGATAAAGGGGTAAATAATGCGCGGATTTACTCCCAGATTCTTTACCACACTCATCCCCAGCGCCCTTGCACTTCCAGCACAGCTGTCCACGATCACACCTTTTGTATTTTCATGGAGTCCGGCTGTTGTACTCATCAGCGTACTAAGGGCTCCTGCCGACATTCCGATCACATAGATCGGAAGATCTTTCGCAAAATCTTCGGCTGCAAGCTTTGTCCAGCCTGCAATATCAAAACGTTCCTTCTTTCCATAGTAAAGATAACGATCCCCGCTCTCTCCGTGTCCTCTGAGTTCGATCATTAGTACAGAAGTCTCATTATCATGTAAGAACGGCGCAAGCGTGCGGTAATCATAATTCCAGCCGGATCTCCATCCATGCACTGCAATTACCAGACGCTTTGCATTCTCACACGGCAGATAATGTCCCACGAGTTTTACGCCGTCATAACTTGTCATAACAATGGTCTTAGCCGCAAGCTCTTTTAACTTCGCTGCCTGCTCCCGGATCTGTTTTCTTTCCTCATCATTTGCAAGCGAATGCCCCATTAAAGCATTCACCAGAAACTTCGGAAGTTTCGGACTTTTCCTGTCATAGGCATAGCGGGTCATCCAGTCGATCACCAGTCCAAATAAAACAAGTACTATAACGATTATTGCGATGATAATAATAAGCGCTGTCATAATGTCGACTATTATAACACGCATTACTGAATAATATCATTTTCTTTAAAAATCATTTTTTGTCATGATTTGGATATTTTTCATCATGGAGTTTCTTTTTTCATCCACTATAATGCCAAATATAGGAACGTGTTTAGCAGAAATACAAATAGTTCAAATCAATTTGGAGGTATTTTATGAAAAAGTTAGAGATCGTCAGCACGAACGTCATCAATGACTACACGACCACTGCAGTTGCATCTACCGTTACCGCAGCAACTTACAAAGTGGACGGCAAAGAAGAGACCGTAACAGCAGAAGAAGGCAAAGTTCTTGTTCTCGTTGTAGATAAAGCGCAGAGAGATCTGATCCCTGGCGCAGCATATGATGTTGAAGAAAGCTTTGAAATCGTACCGGTTAAGATCACCAGAAAAGGCGGTCCGAGCGCAGCTCCGTGGATCGGTGCAAAAGAAGAAGAAAAAGCTACCTACTATTTCCGTCAGGGACTTTTAGTTGATGATGGTAAGATCGTAGAGGATGCTTCTGTAAAACAGGTATTTGAAGGCGGAAAGATTGATGCTGACGGCGCAGATGATGTGACCATGAAAGCATTAGGAACCCATTTCAACGGCATCCTGATCGACAATGGTTCTAAGTTTAAGATCAAAGACTCCAAATTCTATGCTTATGGTGATGGTGGCGATGATCTTGCAGGCTGGGGCGCTACGATCATGGCAGATAATAAATCCGAACTGGAAATCAAAGATTCCTATATTGAGAACGCAGGTGCAATCCGTTGTGCTCTTTATGTAGATAACACCTCAATCGCAAAAGTGAAAGATACCGTCATCTACACAAAAGAAACACCGGACACCTACGATGAATTTGCAAACCTTACTCCTGGTATGATGAAGCGCGTCCCGTTCGCACTTGGTATGGAAGGTACGATCCGCTCCCTGAATGTCATGGCTGACGGCCAGGGTAAATTCAAAGATTGTATCGTTGTTTCTACCGGTTGGGGCGCACTCTCTACCGACTCCGGTACAGCTTATGATATCTGCGGAACTTATGCACTCGAAGCAGAAGATACCTTAGGCGGAATCGGAACATTGGAAATCGCCAAGGAGGGAAAAGAATACACCGCAACCAAAGAAGTGAACGGCGTTAAATACGGCTTTACGGTAGGCGGATCCGG
>CAMODY010000132.1 GCA_946611595.1 uncultured Clostridia bacterium
TTCCTGCCATAATTAAAATAGTAGATGCCAGAACAAATACATTCTGAGGCTTCCACTTTAAAACCGCAGATAAGTTTAGAATCAAATATCCGCCTGTCATTCCAAGCATACATATGACTATTTTTCCTGGAGTCTGACGGAGTATGAAACCAAGTGCTAGAGAAATTCCTGCATTCAGGCAAAAAACAACCAGAGAATAGCTGAGCAGGACGTATCCTGTCGGATAGGGCAGAGGAAGCCCCAATAGACGCTTATCCAGGATACTCTGTTCCTGTTTAATCAGCATCTGGTAGAGCGCATTGATCGACATAGTTATACATAACGCCCCGATTACTTTACGTGTTTCTGAAAGTTCAAGGAACGGAAGATCAGAAAAGATATTTGTTCGCGCCAACAGCAGTCCAACCAGAATAAGGATTACAAAAATGCTTATGATTTTTGATGATGTGCGAAGCAACTCCATGAATCCTTTGAGAAAAATCGCATTTCGTCTCGTTGGATGAAACTGGCCATATGTAATTCCTCTTACTGTCTGAGGCCGGTTTTCTTCCGCAATCTGACTCATCCGGGCATAATTATTTTGACTTACCGCCGCAGCGGACGCATCGTTCCTGATCATATCCCGAAGATATTTTTCCAGATTCGGATGTGTTCTTTCCGCACAGATCATGAACACGATAGTTAGTACAGGGAACAGTATGTCCTTATATGGCAGGGGCGACAGGAAAATACACGAGACAGCTATGAAGGCGAGTCTTGTCAAATAACGTGCCGCTGCTTTTTCGTGATAAACAATCCATGTTCCCGCGGTGGCAGTGAAAAAATACATGGAGAACCGAAGACTCATGACCGCCCAGTTACTGTTAACCAAAAAACCGTTCAACAATAGCGCAATGGCAAATGCAGCCGCTCCTTCCTTTAGCAGAGATTTTATCCACTGTTTTATTAATTCCTTTTGAAAGTAACTGGTGTTGTATGCATAGAGGATGGTTGCTGCATTAATTTTTACAGCGGGTGTAAATGAACCTGCAAACATCACGGATATGGCTCTCCAAAATGCAATCAGCAATAGAATGTACCACTTATATTTTCCAGAGACCGGTTCACCCACAGTTAAAAACGATGTTCTGTGATAAATGCTTACTGCCATTATAATAAGCGAAACCAGCAGTCCAGCAAACGCTTTCCAGTTATGGCTCAAATTGCCTTTTAATAATCTCCATCTGTTTTGAAAAATATAAGATCCAGGTGTTTTATTCATACTCATCCACCAGTTTAAGATATAGCTGCTCCATCGTGGCTTCTTCTGACAAATGCGCCTTCTCCGTTAATTCACTTTGGCTTCCTTCCGCGATGATTCGCCCTTTTTTCATGATGACATACCGGTCGCAAATGTTTTCTACGACATCCAGAAGATGACTGGATAATAAAACCGCCTTTCCGCTTTCTTTCTGCTGTAAGAACAATTTCTTCAAAGCAGAAATCTGCCTGGGATCCAGGCCGGAAAATGGTTCATCCGCAATGAGAACCTCATAGGTTCTCATTATGGCCATAGCAATCATAAGTTTCTGCCTGGTTCCTTTAGATAAAGCAGCCGGAATCTTACTCACATGTCCTCTCAATTCAAACTGATCTAATATCTCATCAATCGAGATGTCATTGTCTGGAAACATTGCCTTTGTAAACTGGAGATGCTCAAGTAAGGATAACTCTTCGTAGAATACAGGAATATCCGGTATATATGAAACAGGATACTGGCTGAGTTTAATATCCGAAATTTCTTTTTCGCCCAAGCAGACACGACCGTCAGTAGGCTGCAGGTACTTAACAGCAATCTTTATTGTCGTTGACTTTCCCGCTCCATTTTCTCCGATCAAACCGACGATCTCCCCGGAATCTACATGAAATGTAACAGAATCCAATGCTTGATTCTTTTCATAAAAATACGAGATTTTATCAAATGATAGCCTCATAAAGTCTTCCTTTCTTTTTTATTGCACTCTTTGAGCTGTGAAGCAACCTAAAGGGCTGTTTTAACTTCTTTCTTTACCATAATTAATTTAGTTTTCCTTCCGCATCGGTAATTTCTACCCGTGAGTTCCAGACAGCTTGAGAAATCCATTGAGATACATTCATGTGCGATTGATCCGCAAGTTCTTTCAAACGCTCTACTGTATCCTCGTCCAAAGATATATTGACACGTTTTTTCATCGGAATATCCTCCACGTGTAGATTATACACACGATTTGCGCATGGAAGAAGCAAAACTTTAACCGCTACGGTTTTTTCTCAAGCGTTCTCTTGCCGCTTCTCTCTGTTTGTCCGTAAGTCTCCTAGGCTTTCGATAAGCAACGGCAGATTTTGGCATTGTATAGGTCTTGTCAATGTCTGATTCATCTACGCACTGGAACACATCAGGATAGCCGATAACTAATGCGTCCAGTTGTCGCATAACCGCCCGATCTCTGGTATATACCGTCGCATTCTTCTCGCCTGCATTGAAATTGATAATGGTTTCCTGTTCGCATCGTGTCAGCCTGCTCATACGCTTGATGCTCCTTTCAGCTGTCTGCGCCCGCACTGCGGCGCTGTTTTGATTTTCATAGGCGATAGGATGGATAAGATGGGATAAGATAAAAGATAGATAATAGAGGTATATCTTTCTCTTTTTCTTTGGTTCTTTCTTTTCGCTTTCTTTCCAAGGGGAAGAAGAAAAAGAAAGGAGAGGGGAAGAAAGGGTGCATCCGATAATTGTCGTACTTCCTGCAAAAGAAAAAGTGCTGATGAAATCTCCCCCATCAACACTTTCGCACATATAGACCAAACCATAGTTATCGGGTGAACTTTTTTAAGAATCCACCCTTTCTGAACCGGCAAGCACCAGACTCTGAGCAGAGAAATGTTCCTCGTCATACTCCTCCGCAGGAATGCCATAGGTGTTCGGGTTCTGCGCTTTCACTCTTGCAAGCCTTGCCATTCGTCGTGGCGCGTTCTTCTTTTCCCACCTTTGCTGCGAACCGTCCTGCTTGCGCTTCAAATACTTCTGATGGCATTTATCCTTGTATGCTTCCCTGCTTGCGATCTCCGCTTTCTCCTCCTCGGTCAGCTCTTGCACCGGCATGGAATAGTTTCCGATGAAATTGAAATAAATATCAATCTTCTGTGTGGTCTGTGTTGACCCTTTCCGGTCACGCTCATGCACCATGATGCGGTCAACGAACTCATTCACCATGTACGGTGTGATTTCATCAAAGTTGTTGTATCGCTGCATGAGATCGACGAACTTCTTGCCGTTCTTGCTTTCTGCTTCCATTCTGGACAGATCGTCTTCGATCTGTTCGGCTTCTTCATTCAGCAGATTCTGTTCCCTGCTGTACTCTCCCAGCAGGAGTTCATACCGGCTCTCCGGCATTTTCCCCAGCGCATTGTCCTCGTAGATTTTACAGATGAGCTTTTCCAGATCGCTGGTTCTCTTTTTGCAGACCTTGAGCCGCTCCTGCCGTCTTTTGATTTCGGCACTGCGTGTTTCGGATTCACTCTGCGATATGCTCTCGATGAACATTTCGGGGTCTTCGTCGATGGTCTCTTTCAGATACCGCAGCGTGTCCCGCAAGATTTCTATAACCGCATCGCCGTTGATTCTGTGAGCGGAACCGCACTGCGTCCCTACCGGAACCTTTCCGTACTTGGAACATACGAACTGCGCGACGCGCTTTCCATTGCTTGTCCTGTGGCAGTACATGATACCGCCGCAGTCGCAACAGAACATCTTTCCATCCAGCGGGTGGGGCGCGCCCCACCCGTTCGGGTATCTCTTGATCCCACGGCGGCACTTTTGTGCGTTGTTGAATGTCTCCTCGTCGATGATTGGTTCCTGCGTGTTCTCGAATACCTGCCAATACTTCTGCGGCACGTAGTGGCTTTTCTTGTCCTTGAAATGCTTCCTCGTCTTGAAGTTCACCGTATGCCCCAGATACTCTTTTTTTGTAAGAATGTTGGCAATGGTCGAACTTCCCCACGTGTACGGGTGTTGGATTGGTCTTGTTTTCCACAACCCGACACCTAATTTCTGCATGTGATAGGCAGGCACCGGGATGTGATCTTTCTCAAGGACCTGCGATATCTGATACGGTCCCAGTCCCTCCAGCGTCAGCTTGAAAATTCGCCTTACGACCTCTGCCGCTTCCTCGTCGATAATCCAATGGTTTTTATCAAGCGGGTCTTTCAAATACCCGTAAGGCGTTGCGCTGGCTACGTGCTTACCGGAATTTCCTTTTGCCTTGAATGTCGATCGGATTTTCTTGCTGGTGTCTTTCGCATACCACTCATTCATGATGTTACGGAACGGCAGGAAATCATCATCGCCGTGAAGTGTATCTGTACCGTCGTTGACGGAAATCAAACGCACATTCTTCTGTCGGAACATCTCAACAATCTGCCCGACGCGGAGATAATCTCTCCCCAGACGGCTCATGTCCTTAATCACGACGGTGCCGATATTGCCCTCGTTCACATCTTCGATCATTTTCAGAAATGCGGGGCGGTCAAACCTCGTGCCGGATATGCCGTCGTCCCAGAAATGGCGCGGATTGGGAAGCTCATGTGAAACAGCGTAGTCCATGAGAAGTTGTTTCTGGTTGGAAATACTGTTGGATTCTCCCTGAAGCTCATCGTCATGGCTCAGTCTTTCGTACAACGCGGTATATCGTATTTGTTTCTTCATAAGCTCGTTCTCCTTTCCGCAGATTTCTGTGTCTGTCTGCTATTGCTTACTTGTGAAAGAAACTAAATAGATCATGCGGCACCCGCCGCCA
>CAMODY010000133.1 GCA_946611595.1 uncultured Clostridia bacterium
TGGATCATTTTCCGATCGAGATGATCTTCCATCACGATGACTGGGGAAGCCTGAAGTCTTCTTTCCTTTCCCCGCAGATGTTTCATGAATTTATAACACCGGCGTATAAGCAGATCTACGGCTATTATCACGAGCATGGCTGCATGGTCGTTCATCATAATGATGCGTACTCTGCAAACCTGGTTCCGGATATGATCGAGATGGGCATCGATATCTGGCAGGGGCCGACACCGACCAACGACATTCCGAAACTGATCGAAGAGTACGGCGGAGATATCACGTTCATGGGTGAGATCGAAACAAAACTCTTAGACGTTCCGGACTGGACACCGGAGATGGTAAGAGAAGAAGTAGAGCGTGCCTGCAGAAAATGCGGAACCCACAGCTTCATTCCATGCCTGACATCAGGCGGTGCAATGAGTACATTCCCTGGTGTTTATGATGCAGTCAACGAAGAAATTGACCGCATGAGCAAGATCATGTTTGGCACAACAGACTGATACAGTTCAGAAAAAATAAGTCAGAAACAGAAGTGGAAAGAACGTGGAAATTGTTTAGTACAACTGAACAATTATCAATTGCATTTTTCAGTCTTAAGGACAGTTAAAGCAAAATCAGTAATTGATATAATGACAGCATCAAGGAAACAAAAAAGATAAATTTTTAGGAGGTATAGTAAATGGCTGACAGACTTAGTTCAATGGTCGAAACCAGAAGACAGAGAGTGCATATGCCGACTCTGGAAGAATACTCCGAGCGTTTCAAAGAATTCTTTAAATTCGAGCGCCGCAACGGTATCCTTCAGATCACGATGCACTATGATAACGAAGATCCTATTTGGAGTTATGAGATGCACCATGCATGCGCAGAACTCTTCACAACAGTAGGACATGACAAAGAAAACGAAGTTATCATTCTTACATCCACCGGTAAGAACTGGATCGCAAAAATGGATATCGGATCCTTCCGTCGTTATGACACTGATGAAGTTACAAACGATGACAGATTCGACGTACAGATCTATGACACAATGAAGGTTGTTGAAAACCTTGTATTCGATATCGAAGTTCCGACGATCGCAGCTTTCAACGGCAGCGGTGTTCACTGGGAGATGGGTATGCTGATGGATATCACTCTTGCAGTTCCGGAGTTCAAATTACGTGACAACCACTTCACAATGCCTCCAGGACATGTAGGCGGCGATGGTATGTACATGCTCACACAGGAACTCTTAGGACAGAAGAGAGCAAACTACTTCGAGTTTTTAGGACATGAGTGGAATGCTCAGGAATGCCTCGATATGGGTATCATCAACGAGATCGTTCCGCGTGAGAAACTTCTTGACAGAGCATGGGAGATCGCAGAAGGCTTCATGAAAGTTAACAGAACCTGCCGTCGTCTGCAGCATATGCTGGCTATGCGTCCATGGCAGAGACTCCTTGTTAACGACTTCAAGACACACGTTCTTGCTGAGATGTACAACAAAGCACATGAGAAAGCTCCGTCAGGATTCGATAAGATGAGAACCTACGAAGAAGAATAAGCGAAATACACTTTGATGAAGGAGCTCATTAGTTATTAATGAGCTCCTTTCTACGAAAAGACAAAGGAGATAGAAGATATGGCTGAATTTAAAAAAGTAGCGTTTGTGGGATCAGGACTGATCGGAACCGGTCTGGCTGTCAATTGCGTGATTGCAGGCCTCGACGTCACAGTACAGACGAGGAGCAATACGGAACGTTGCCAGAACAGATTGGAAAACAACCTGCAGTTTATGTTTGAACATGACATCATTGACGAGGCACAGCTGAAAGCTGCAAAAGAGCGCCTTACGATCACAACCTCAGTAGAAGAGGCAGTTACAGGTGCAGACTTTATTCAGGAATCCGTTCCGGAAAACCTCGAAGTAAAACAGGATATGATCGCGCAGATCGAATCTTTCGCAAAAGAAGATGCGATCATCTCATCCAGTACCTCGGGCCTTTCCATTACGGAGATCTTCAGTAAAGCAAAAGATCCATCCCGCTGCATCGGCGGACATCCATATCTTCCGTCTTATATCATTCCGTTAGTAGAAGTTACCAAAGGGCAGCAGACCTCACAGGAGACTGCAGAAAAAGCGCTCGCCTTCTACAAACAGATCGGAAAAGAGCCGGTACTCTTAAACAAAGAAGTGACCGGATTTATCGCAAACCGTTTCCAGAGTGCAATCCACAGAGAAATCGTTGACCTCGTTATGAACGGCGTCTGCTCTGTAGAAGACGTAGATAAAGCCTTAGTCTACAGCGTTGGTATTCGCTGGGGCATCATGGGACAGGCATTATCCCTGCACCTGAACGCAGCGCCAGAAGGTCTCGCAGGATTCACGGAAAAATTCCACTGGAAACCGGGCGCAGAGAACAAGCGTGTTGCAGCTCTTGCAAAATGGACCGTATTCCCGGAAGGCTGGGACAAAGTCTTTGGTGAAGGCATGGAAGAAGAGCTCGCACACAGACCGGAAGAATGGGGAAGAGATATTCCGGGCGTTGAAAAATGGCGTGACGAGATGCTCGTTGAGATCTTAAAACTTCACGGCAAATTATAAAATGAAACGGCTTTGCCAGACCTAAAAAAGTAAATAATACGGATAATAAACTTACCCGGAAGAAGATAGAAAGGACAGGGAACACAAATGAAAATCGTTAGAAAAAATGAATTAATTACATACGAACCAAAGGGACATTACAACATGCTGGCACAGCGTGCATACGGAAAGAACGAGACCGGAAACGAGATCTTAACAATTGGTCTTTCCCAGTTCCTGCCGGGCGGCGGTGCTGAAAACAGCGTTGTGAAAGATAACATGGAACTCGTTTATTACATCGTTCAGGGCGAAATGACACTTACCACACCGGAAGGAACCACTGTTCTTAAAGCAGGCGATTCTGTCGGATTTAAAGCCGGCGAAGAAAGAAGCGTTAAGAATGAGTCCAGCGAAGTAGCCTGCATGCTGGTTATCGCAGGCGTGAACTAAGGAGTCTCTATGGAATTTAAAACACTTGAAGAATTAGTTGAAAAAGGAAAACAGCTGGATAAAAAGATCGTCATGGCCGTTCCGGCAGCAGAAGGCGATTATGTCATCGAGACTGTAACCGTTGCAAAAAAAGAAGGGCTTGCTGATTCGATCCTGATCGGAAACCGTGCAAAACTCGAAGAGATCATGCAGAAGATGAACGTTCCGGCAGATGCGTTCCGCATCGTAGAAGCTGAGACTCATGAAGAGTGCGCAAAGAAAGCTGTTGAGCTGATCAATTCCGGAGATGCAAACTTTATCCTGAAAGGTCTTCTTTCCACAACAGATCTTCTTCACGAAGTTGTTAAGAAAGAGAATAATCTCCGCACCGGAAGAACGATGTCACACTTCGCTCTGTATGAAGTTCCGGGGTATCACAAGCTTTTAGTCAATACGGACGGCGGCATGGTCAATCCGCAGGATGCAAAAAGAAAAGCAGACATCACCCACAACGCAGTCGAGACGATGAGAAAACTCGGCGTGGAACTTCCGAAGGCAGCACTTCTTTGCTGCAAGGAAAAAGTGGATGAGAAAATGCCGGAGACCGTGGAAGCCCGCTACGTAAGGGACTGCGCAAGAAATGGAGACTTTGGACCTTGCTTTGTAGAAGGCCCGATCTCTTATGACATTGCAATGACTCCTGAACATGCAAAGATCAAAAAGTTTGACTGCCCATACAGCGGCGACTTTGATATTTTAGTTGCTCCGAATATCCACGCGGGCAACATCTTAGGAAAATGCCTCTCCGAGACTGCAGGCGGATACTGCGCAGCTATTATCGTTGGCGCAAAAGTTCCGATCGTTGCCTCCTCGAGAGCATCTGTAACAAAAACAAAACTGACCTCGATCGCTATCGCATCACTGGTAGCTGCAGCTGAGGATCAGCAGTAAATAGTAAAAGAAAGAAGGAAAAAGAAATGGCAGATTATACGAAATTATTTGACCTTACAGGAAAAAAAGCAATCGTTATCGGCGGTGCCGGCGGAATCGGAAAAGCAATCGCATCCGGTCTTGCACAGTTTGGCGCTGATACAGCAATCGCTTCCAGAAATGAAGAAAAGCTGAAAGAAGCTGCAGAAGAGATCGAGAAAGAGACAGGCAAAAAGATTCGTTACTACACTGTTGACGTTTCCAGCGAAGAGAGCATCCAGGAGCTGGTTGCTAAGACAAAAGCTGATGTCGGAATTACAGACATCCTTGTTAACAGCCAGGGACTGAACCATAAATTCTTAGCAGAAGAAATGCCGATGGATGAATGGGATGCAATGTATGCAGTTAACGTACGCGGCCTCTTCATCTGCTGCAAAGAGTTTGCAAAAGGCATGATCGAGCAGAAGTACGGCAAGATCATCAACATCGGATCCATTGGAGCTGAAAGAACTTCCACCGCAGGTATCTCCGCAGCTTACTCTTCCTCTAAGGGCGCTGTTAAGACAATGACTATGAATCTTGCTGCAGGTTGGGCAAAACACAACATTACTGTTAACCAGGTTAACCCGATCCTGACCCCGACCCCGATGATGGTTGAGATCTTCAAACAGGATCCGGAAAAGAAAAAGAGCACGATCGGACGTAACCCGATGGGAAGAATGGGCGATCCGAGTGACTGCGTCGGTATGGCAATCTACTTTGCATCTGATGCATCCAGCTTCGTAACAGGACAGGGACTTTGCCCGGACGGCGGTCTGTTAAC
>CAMODY010000134.1 GCA_946611595.1 uncultured Clostridia bacterium
AGAGTGAGGGCGAGGAGCCGAACCGGAGAGTGGTTGTTTTCTACAAACGATAGTAAATCGATGCGCCTCGCCATGTGCGGGGCGCTCGTTTTCTTCGAAAGTAATATATAGATTATATAGTTTTGCAAATAATTATTTTTTGACTTGTAGTGAGCCGTCTTGTTTCTTAAGCTTTGAGAAGGATTTTCAAGGTATGAGCTTCGGACCACCAGTCCGAAAGCTCATAGGATTACTGAGAAAAATTTCTATCAAAGAAATTTTTCGAATGGTCCGGCCGCAGAAAATCCTGAGCAAAGCATTAGAAACAAAGGCGACACGGAACGGAACAAAAATAAATATTTGCAAAACTAAATAATCAAAAGTATATCATTGAAAGTAAAAGTGCTTTTGATAGTTGTAGATAGTTATAGAAAGAGATTATGATGAATAAGACAGAAACGATTGCGGCGATTGCAACGGCGATGAACAACTCCGGTATCGGTATTGTTCGTATCAGTGGCGACGATGCCTTTGCAATCATTAAAAAAATATTCAGACCATACAAGAATAAAAATATTGACGAAGTGTCAAGCCATACAGTTCATTATGGCACGATCGTTGATGGCGACCAGATCATAGACGAAGTTCTGGTTCTGATCATGAAGGCTCCGCATACTTACACCCGTGAAAATACAGTCGAGATCGACTGCCACGGAGGAATGTATGTTTTAAAGAAAACCTTAGAACTTGTGATCCGAAATGGTGCACGCCCTGCTGAGCCAGGAGAATTTACAAAGCGTGCTTTTGTAAATGGGCGTATCGACCTGAGCCAGGCAGAAGCAGTCATTGACGTGATCAATGCGGAAAATGATTTTGCATTAAAAAGTGCATTAACACAGCTCAAGGGAAGCGTCTCTGAAAAGATCAAAGAAGAACGCGCAATCCTTTTAGAGCAGATCGCATATATCGAAGCAGCACTTGATGATCCGGAACATATCGAGATGGAAGGATACGGAGAAGAATTAAAACCGATCCTTTTAGAAAGACAAAAAGTGATCCAGTCATTATTAGACAGTGCGGATGATGGAAGAATTATCAAAGAAGGCGTTAAGACGGTCATCCTCGGAAAGCCGAATGTCGGTAAGTCTTCTCTGCTCAATGCCCTGATGGGACAGGAGCGCGCGATCGTTACGGACATCGCAGGAACAACAAGAGATGCGATCGAAGAAAGTATCCGTCTGAACGATGTTACCTTAAATATTATTGATACCGCAGGCATTCGTGATACCGAAGATGTAATCGAGCGCATCGGTGTCGACAAGGCAAGAGAATATGCAAAAGAAGCGGACTTAATTGTCTTTGTGGTTGATGTGTCCAAAAAATTGGACAGTAACGATTATGAGATTTTAGAGATCATAAAAGGGAAAAAGACAATCGTTCTGCTGAATAAACAGGACCTTGCAAAAGAAGCAGATGTCCAAAGTCTGATGAAAGACTTAGAAGGAATGCCGGTAATTGAAACTTCCATCAAGGAAAATCAAGGTCTTGATATTTTTACGAAGACAGTCAGAGACATGTTTTATAAAAAAGAGATCAATTTCAATGATCAGGTCTATATCACGAACATCCGTCAGAAGGCAGCTCTTGAAGATGCGATGGCAAGTTTATCCAAAACGATCGAAAGTATTGATGCCGGTATGAGCGAGGATTTCCTGACGATCGATATGATGGATGCGTACACCTCGCTTGGCAGCGTGATTGGAGAAGCAATCGAAGATGATCTTGCAGATGAGATCTTCTCAAAATTCTGCATGGGAAAATAAGAGGAAAAATAAATGCCAGTTGTTACAGAAGAATATGATGTAGTCGTTGTCGGCGCAGGCCACGCCGGATGTGAGGCGGCGCTTGCAGCAGCAAGACTTGGAATGAAGACCATTGTTTTTACTGTCAGTATCGACAGTATTGCTCTGATGCCCTGCAATCCGAATATCGGAGGAAGTTCAAAAGGACATCTGGTCAGAGAACTTGATGCGCTTGGCGGAGAGATGGGTAAAAATATTGATAAGACCTTTATCCAGTCCAAGATGCTCAATACTTCTAAAGGACCGGCCGTTCATTCCTTAAGAGCGCAGGCCGATAAACAGGAATATTCCAAGGCGATGCGGCAGACAATGGAGAATACAGAAAACTTGACAATCCGTCAAGGCGAAGTGGCAGAACTCCTTGTAAATAATGGGAAAATCGAAGGCGTAAAGACTTATTCAAAATCTGTATATAAAGCCAAGGCCGTTATTTTAGCGACTGGAACCTACCTGAAGGCAAGATGTATTTACGGCGAAGTCAGCAATCCGACAGGACCGAACGGTCTTCAGGCAGCCAACCACTTAAGTGATTCACTTTTAGAAAACGGCATTCCGCTTAGACGTTTTAAGACGGGAACTCCGGCCAGAGTCGACAAGCGCAGTCTGGACTTTTCTAAAATGAAAGAACAAAAGGGCGATGTTCCGATTGTGCCCTTCTCTTTCTCGACCGATCCGGCTACGATACAGAAAGAACAGGTCTCCTGCTGGCTGACTTATACAACAGAAGAAACACATGAGATCATTCGTGCGAATATTGACCGCTCTCCTCTCTTTTCCGGAGAGATCGAAGGAACGGGCCCGCGCTACTGCCCTTCCATTGAAGATAAAGTCGTAAAGTTCCCGGAAAAGAAACGTCATCAGATCTTTGTAGAGCCGGAAGGCAACTACACAAATGAGATGTATCTTTCCGGAATGAGCTCTTCTCTGCCGGAAGATGTTCAGTATGCGATGTATAAGACAATGATTGGTCTTGAAAATGTAAAAATCGTAAGAAATGCATATGCAATCGAATATGACTGCATCAATGCAAATGATATCAAAGCTTCTTTGGAATTTAAAAAGATCGAAGGCCTCTATGCAGCCGGACAGATCAATGGAAGTTCCGGTTATGAAGAAGCTGCAGTTCAGGGACTGATGGCAGGTGTCAATGCAGTTCGTAAGATCCAGGGAAAAGAACCGGTGATCTTAGACAGAAGCCAGGCATATATCGGAGTCCTGATTGATGACCTTGTAACAAAAGAAAATATGGAACCGTATCGTATGATGACTTCCCGAGCAGAATATCGTCTGCTGCTCCGCCAGGATAATGCGGATCTCAGGCTTACGGAAATCGGTCATGAGATCGGTCTTGTAAGTGATGAACGCTACGAAGCTGTTCTAAATAAAAAGAAAACGATTGAAGAAGAAGTTGCAAGGATCAAGACGATTCCGATCGGAGCGAATAAAAATACACAAAATATAGTGGTCCAGTACGGAAGTTCACCTCTAAACACAGGTGTAACACTGGATGAGTTGATCCGCAGACCGGAACTGGATTATGAAAAGGTAAAGGACCTGGATCCGGAATATAAAGATCTTCCAAAGGATATCATCGACCAGATCAATATCGAGATCAAGTACGAGGGATATATTTCCCGCCAGCAAAAACAGGTTGAGAACTTCCGCAGGATTGAAGGAAGAAAATTGTCGGAAGACATTGAATATCAGAAGATCAGCGGATTAAGACTTGAAGCCGGACAGAAGCTGGATCAGTTTAAGCCCCACTCTATTGGTCAGGCATCCAGAATCTCCGGTGTCACACCTGCGGATATTTCAGTACTGCTGATCTACTTATCAAAAGAAGGGAAATAATGTTTCACGTGAAACAATTTGAAAAACTGGCAGAATTTGCCCAAAACAATCAAATATCACTCGGCGAAGAGGAAATGAAAAAATTTCAGACCCTCTGCTCTCTTTTGATTGAAAAAAATAAGGTTTTGAACCTAACATCTATTACAGATCCGGAAGAAATCGAGATCAAGCATTTTGTGGATTCCATCTCTGCTGCTCCTCTTATTAATGAGCTTTGGTCCAGAATGCTTTTTGACCGTCCGGGATATATGAACTATGAAGATGCGGGCTTTTCTCTGGTAGATGTCGGCACTGGCGCAGGATTTCCAGGCCTTCCGTTAAAAATCGTGTTCCCAAAGGCAAACTTCCTTCTGCTCGACTCCCTTGCAAAAAGAATCGCCTATGTAAATGAAGCAATCGATGAAATGGGCCTTTCCGATGTCACTGCGGTTGCAGGACGTGTGGAAGATATCGCAAAACCTGGAAATGTTTCACGTGAAACATTTGATTTCTGCGTTACCCGTGCAGTTGCCAATACCGCGGTCCTTGCAGAATACTGTCTGCCGCTCGTAAGAATCGGCGGATACTGCATTCTCTATAAATCCGGGGATTATAAAGAGGAAGTTCAGAAAGCAGAAAAAGCAATTGAAGTTTTAGGCGGAAAAATCGTAGATATTCAGGAATCAAAGCTTTTTGGTACAGATGCCGGACGCAGCTATGTTATTATCAGAAAAATAAAAGCGACGCCGGATAAATATCCGCGCCGCCCGGGAAAACCATCAAAATCACCAATTAAGTAATACCCCAATACATATTTCTCACTCAATGATTTTGCAAGGAAGAATCATTAAATATCAGATCAAAGAAGTTTTAACATCTCCGAAGGTGAAGGATCCGTCCGCACCTTCTTTTTTTAATACAGCCACATTCGGACCGATCAGGTTTTTATGAGTGGAAAGATCGCTTGTCAGATAGCCGGCTAAACGGCTTGAAAATACGTGACGGCCTTCTTTGTCAAAAGGCGCAGCACCTTT
>CAMODY010000135.1 GCA_946611595.1 uncultured Clostridia bacterium
ACGGACCAGAAGGTCGGGGGTTCGAATCCTCTAATGCACGGAGAAGAGCTCTTCGATTTTCGAAGGGCTCTTTTGTACTTTATAAGGGTTTTTAAGAAAGAGATAGGGTATGAACAAGAACGAATTTTTATCCACCTTGAGAGGCCGGATCACAGGCAGTATTCCGACCAGTGAAGTAGAATCACAGATAGACTATTATTCGGCATATATCGATGGACGGATCGGAGCAGGGCTTACTGAAGAAGAAGCGGTGGCAGAGCTTGGTGATCCGCAGCTGATCGCAAAGACCGTCATTGAATCTACAGACCGTGCAGCAGAGGCTGCAGGCTATGATGGAAAATATAGAAGCAGCACGGATACCTATGATGATTCAGATGGCATTAATTCCGGCATTTTCGGAAATTCCGGGCCATCTTCTTCCGGGTATGATCAGTATTCGCATTCTGGCTCCGGACAGAACGTTTATCAGACAAGAAACGAAAGTGGCTATGGATATGGAGGTCATCAGGGAAATCCTTATCAGAGAAACAGTAACGGCCAAACGCAGCAAAGGTCATCCGGCGGCGGAGCCGGCTGCATTGTAGCGGTCATTATCTTCGTAATCTTAATGGCGATCGGATGGATCCTGACTTCTTTCATTTTCCGACTTGGAATCCGCCTCTTAGGCTGGCTCTTCCCGGTCCTTGCAATTGTTGCAATCATTGGTTTGGTCTTGAGTATGTTTAGGAGACGATAGGAATTCAGGTTTGCTTCGTTTAAGTGGTATTACTCAGGCTTGCTTCGTTGCTTCGCAACTTTCGCAAGCCCAAAAGAGTCTTCGTACTCCGGACTGTCGTCCTACGTACTCATACTCTTTTGGCTTGTCCGATGTCAGTACATCCGACCATGCAAGCATGTCGTCTGTACTGCCGTCGTCCAAGACCTTCGTAAGTAAAAAGCCAGCTTTTCGGCCGGCTTTTTGAGGGGAGTATAAATAAATAATAAGGGATTATAAGTGGACAGTATTAGCCCACACACAGAGTTTACCCTTGCCACTTTAAAAAAGCAACTGATTTTTTGTGAAATAAGATTCTATTTATGTATAAAGGATTTTGAATGAAATTTGAGCTGGTTGCCCCTTGCCATTTTGGCCTGGAAGCAGTACTAAAAAAAGAAATATATGACCTTGGATATGAGATCCTTCGGGTTGAAGATGGAAGGGTTACATTCGAGGCAGATGAAGAGGGAATTGCAAGAGCAAACATCTTTCTTCGGACTTGCGAGCGCATTCTTTTAAAAGTCGGAGAGTTTGAAGCGCGCACTTTTGACGAATTGTTCGAGGGCACGAAAGCGCTTAATTGGGAAAGTTTGATTCCGGAAAACGGACGCTTCTGGGTTAAGAAAGCAGCTTCTGTTAATTCCAAACTTTTCAGTCCGTCAGATATTCAAAGGATTGTAAAAAAAGCTGTTGTTGAACGGCTGAAAACAAAATATCATAAAGAGTGGTTTGAAGAGAGCGGAGAGGACTATCCGATCAGGGTTTTTATACAAAAGGATAGAGTTCTGATCACGATCGATACGTCAGGCGAATCGCTTCACAAAAGAGGTTACCGCAGACTTGCTTCTTTAGCTCCAATTTCTGAAACTTTAGCAGCTGCGCTCATTATGCTGACTCCATGGAAGAAAGACAGGATCCTTGTCGATCCTTTCTGCGGAAGCGGAACCATCCCGATTGAAGCTGCGATGATGGCTGCAAATATTGCGCCGGGAATGAACAGAGAGTTTTTAAGCCAGAACTGGAAGAATCTGATTCCAAAAAAAGTCTGGTATGAGGCAATCGATGAGGCCAACGATCTTGTGAATACGGATATCAGCTGTGATATCCAGGGTTATGATATTGATGATAAAGTCATTAAAGTCGCAAGACATAATGCGGAAGAAGCAGGGGTTTCAAATCTGATTCATTTTCAGCGTAGAGATGTAAAAGATCTGAGCCATCCGAAAAAATATGGTTTTATCATTACAAACCCTCCTTATGGAGAGCGTTTAGAGAACGAGAATACGCTTCCAAAATTGTATAAAGAATTTGGGGCGCGTTATAGGGCTCTTGACAGTTGGTCTGCATTTATCATTTCCGCTTATGAAGATACGCAGAAGTATTTCGGCGGAAAAGCGACCAAAAACAGAAAGATCTATAATGGTATGATCAAAACGTACTTTTACCAGTATATGGGACCGAAACCGGAGTGAAAAAACTATTTATTGCATTCATTATTATAGTTATCGCTGGAGCTGCCGCAGTCTTTGGATTCGGCTTTATTAAGAAAGCCGATTATATTGCAAAATCCCATTCTTCAGTCGAAGTAAACAGAACCTGGAAGGTGGCTCTATCCCATTATGTCAACGAAACCGGGCTTACGCTTAGCGTAGATGGCGAAGTTCTTGACGAAAACCGCACCGGAGATTCCTATATGAATGAAGATATGGAACTCATGCTGGAGCGGGATACTGTTTCTGATGTTTTCAATTGTTCCGTTAATTTATATGATGATTCAAATTTAAAGATCTTAAAAGGCTCGACCGATATCGAGGTTGAGGTCAATAACGCTTCTGAAATGACCGTTAACGGACAAAGCGTTCCAATCGAGCATTCACCTGTAAAAACAGAAGATACAATTTATATTCCATCAGAATTGCTGACAACAGGCATTGGCTATTCTTATGAGTGGGATACCGACACCAAGACTGTTTCTATGGAAAGTGCTGATCCGTCTGCTCCTTGGCTTCCGTCTTATTTTAATTATGCTGAAATCGGAAAACTAAGTTCTGCAAGAGATCAGGGAAGTCTTGGCACTTGCTGGGCATTTGCGGCGCTTTCTGCAGTGGAAAGCTCTTTGATGCCGGAAGAGGATCTGGACTTTTCGGAAGACCATATGCTGCACCATAACGGCTTTGGACTCAATCTTGAAGATGGCGGCGACCATATCATGGCTATGGCATATCTTTCTTCATGGAAAGGCCCGGTCTTTGAGGTGGACGATCCTTATGGAGACGGTGAGACCGATGATTCCCTTCTTCCTGTAAGGCATGTGCAGGAGGTACAGCTCGTAGAAGAAAAGGATTATGAAAAGATCAAAGAGATGGTCTATAAATATGGAGCGGTTGAAAGTTCAATCCATATCGAGCTATTAGATTCGACTACGATCGATCCGAACTACTACGATTATGCAAATTATTCTTATTGCTATAAAGGCGAAGAAATCCCAAATCATGAGATCATTATCATTGGCTGGGATGATCATTATCCTGCGTCGAATTTTATCCAGCCTGTTACTAGCGACGGCGCTTTTATCTGCCGTAACAGCTGGGGAAGTGATTTCGGTGATAATGGTATCTTCTATATCTCTTATGAGGACAGCGTGATTGGATCCGGTGGAGAAGTTTATACAAAAATTGACAACCCGGATAATTATGACCATATCTATCAGTATGATCAGTGCGGCTGGATCGGCAGGGTAGGTTATAACAAAAATCACGCGTTCTTTGCCAATATTTATACAGCGGAAAGAAATGAGGATTTAATGGCGGTCAGCTTCTATGCAACCGGTCCGGATACATCCTATAAAGTTTATGTGCAGACTTCACCGGGCGGCACAGGCAGTGCGGTGATCAAGGTTCCGGAGAAGGCTTTGGCGGAAGGAACGTTAAAAAATACAGGTTACTATACGATCGATCTAAAAACTCCGGTTTCATTAAATGCCGGAGAAGACTATGCGGTGATCGTGGAAGTGGATACTCCGGAAAGTTCCCACCCGATCGCAATGGAGATCAATGCGGATGATATGCGTACAGAACCTGTTGAACTTGAGGGAAAACGCAGTTACATCAGCAACTATGGAGACCTTTGGGAAAATACCCAGGAGTCTTCAAAGTGCAATGTCTGCCTGAAAGCTTTTACCAACGACCGATAAGAAGGGGTTAATAAAATGAAGATCATCATGGCAACAGGAAATGCCAATAAAGTAAAAGAAATCCGTCAGATGCTTGAAGGAACTGACATTGAAGTGCTTTCTTTAAAAGATGTACAGATCGACGCTGATATTGAGGAAAACGGAACGACATTTGAGGAAAATGCAGCGATCAAAGCAGAGACGATCTGCCGACTGACCGGGCAGATGGTCATGGCAGATGATTCCGGACTTGAAATCGATGCTTTAGGAGGAGGGCCAGGTATTCATTCCGCCCGTTTTATGGGAGAGGATACTTCTTATGATATTAAAAATGCAGCACTCCTTGATAAACTAAAAGATGTTCCGGAAGAGGAGCGTACAGCACGCTTTGTCTGTGCGGTTGCAATCGCAAGACCTGATGAAGAGACGAAGATCTTCCGCGGCACTTTTGAAGGACGAATTGCACATGAGAGCAAAGGGGAAAATGGCTTTGGATATGATCCGATCTTTTATGTTCCCGAAAAAGGCTGTACTTCCGCAGAGCTTGCACCGGAAGTAAAGAATGCGATGAGCCACAGAGGCAAGGCTTTAAAGCTGGCTGTAGAAGATATCAGGAAACATTCCTAAGCATAAAGCGTAGAATATAAGAACAAAAAATAAGCGGGAATCCTTAAGAATAAGGGTTCCCGCTTTTTATCAAGCCATCGGGGTGACAGGACTCGAACCTGCGGCCTCTTGATCCCAAATCAAGCACTCTAGCCAAACTGAGCTA
>CAMODY010000136.1 GCA_946611595.1 uncultured Clostridia bacterium
AAAGTATGTATGATAGGCGATGGCGTAAATGATGCCCCTGCACTTAAAACGGCCGATGTCGGTGTTGCAATGGGTGCAATGGGAAGCGACATTGCAGTCGAGGCCGCAGATGTTGCACTTATGACAGATGATATCCAGAAACTGCCATATCTGAAATGGCTCTCCAACACAACTGTAAAAACCATCAGAGGTGCCATTATCTTATCCATGTGCATCAACTTTGTTGCTATCACCTTATCTGTTCTTGGAGTTCTGACCCCGACTACAGGTGCTCTGGTTCATAATGCCGGATCCTGTTTTGTAGTATTACTCGCCGCACTCCTGTACGACAGAAAGTATAAATAAAAGTCTTCAAAAAAGCCCTGAAGTGTAAAAACTTCAGGGCTTTATCTTTTATCATCCTGTATGTGTGCTATCTGTTTAAGAGGCACACGGTCTCACAATGAGGTGTTTGCGGGAACATATCTTTACAGCAGGCTTTCACTAGCGTATATCCCGCAATCCGGAAAGACTCCAGATCACGCGCAAGCGAGGTCGGCTTACAGCTGACATATACAATCGAATCCACACCATAGCTTAAAATTTTTCCGAGTGCTTTCGGATTGATGCCTTCCCTTGGCGGATCAAGGATGATCGCATCCGGCTTTGGAAGTTCATCCAGAGCTTTTAATACATCGCCGGCGATAAAGGAAACATTCTCAACCTCGTTTCGTTTTGCATTTTCCTTTGCAGCTTCCACCGCTTCTTCCACGATCTCAACGCCAATCACCTTCTCTGCAGCCGGAGCCATCAGCTGCGCGATCGTTCCTGTCCCGCTGTAGAGATCGAACAGAATTCCCGTCTTCTTGCCACCGGCTTTTATTCCTGCCTCTGCAGCATACTCTCTTGCTTTTTCATAAAGCTTTTCTGCCCCAAGTGTATTGGTCTGGAAAAAGGAAAACGGAGAGATCTGAAACTTCAGTCCCAGCACTTCTTCGTTGATAGATTCAACGCCATATAAAATATCCGTACGGTCACTTTTTACAACATCTGAAACAGCGTCATTTGTGATATGCAGGATACCAGCGAGCTTTCCTTCCAGCGCGCCCTTTTCCTCGAGGCCTAATACGGTCTTTAAGAAGCCAAGGAGCACATGCTCTTCATATGGATTTTCAGACAGCTTAGGAGTGTCTTTCAGGATTTCATTTCGATCTTTGATCGCCGTAAATTCAGGAACATCACTCTTCTCCGGAGAAGTCGTAACAAGTGCCACCAGGATCTCACCGGTTTTAGCAGCGCGTCTTAAAAGCAGGTGCCTTAAATAGCCCTGCTGCGTCTTATTGTTCTTAAAATCAATCTGTCCGGATTCATATAACGCAGCAAAAAAATCTCTCACCGCATTGCGGATCAGGTTCATATCAGGGTGCACTAAAATACATTCCCTGATATCCACGATATTCATGAAACTGCCCTTTTGATGCAGGCCCAAAGCAAATGGCCCGTCCTTACAGGTATCACCAAAGGTAAATTCCATTTTGTTTCGGTAGCCGGTTTCGGATGGGCTGGGAATGATCCCTTCGAACTCAAAGTCAGGATAAACAGGACGAAGTAATTTCTCTACTTCATCCGCTTTGATCTCCAGCTGTTTTTCATAGGAGATTTTCTGGTAAGTACAACCTCCGCATATACCAAAATGAGGACAGAGCATTTCTCTGTCCTCATAAGGAGTTACATCTAATTTTTGTTTTTTCTTTCTGCTCATTATTCAGCGAAATCTGGCTCGTGTGCGTCTAAATCAATGTCGTAGTGATCTGCTTCGTCATAGTAGTTGTCCAGATCATCATAAAGATCATAATCATCTGTACGTCTTCCGAGCAGTTTGTATACTAAGAATCCAACGCCGGCAAGAAGTGCAAAAGCTCCAGTGCAGATCAGAACGATCTTTACGACCTTGCCAACCTTTTCATTCTTTTCAGTCTTCTTCATTAATTCATTCAGTTTTGTAAGCTGAATAACTTCACCCAGCGTTTTTTCCATTTTGTTCACCTTTCTCTTAATAAATAATTTAGCTGCTAATTTAATTAATTCTTTCTTCATAAAGAACACCCTTTTCCTTGTCTCTATGATAAGATAATTGGCTCTTTTTTGCAACCGATTACACAAGATTTCATACTTTTTTCAGCTTAGCAAAAGATGCAAACATCTTCTTCGTCCCGGCTTCTTTAAAATCTACCGTAACTTCATAATCTCTTCCGCCGTCGACGATCTTTGTTACCACTCCTTCGCCGAATTTCATATGGGAAACCATATCCCCTTCTTTGTAATCGAGAGCCGCTTTTTCGCCGGAGGAGAACTTCTTTTCTGCTGTAGAGGAAGCATAAGGTTTTCTGAAGAAATCTTCTTTGCTTGCTCTCTTCGATGGAATGCTTCCGTTATACTCCGAAGGCTTTGATGCTACATAGATGTTTTCTCTATCCGGCTCGATCAATTCTACCGGAATCTCCCTCACAAAACGCGAGATAATGGAGACCATTGTCTCCCCGCGCACCATACGCATACGGGAAGCCGTAATGATCAGATTCTTTCTTGCTCTTGTTATCGCAACATAGGCAAGTCTTCTCTCCTCTTCAAGGTCCGTTTCATCTTCTGAGCAGATGGCTGCATTCATCGGGAAGAGGCCATCTTCCATACCACAAAGAAAAACATTGGTAAACTCAAGTCCTTTTGCGGAATGGACCGTGATCAATGAAACATAGTCTGAATCCGGAGACCAGGAATCGATATCCGCGATCAACGATACTTCTTCTAAGAATCCACTTAAGGACGGATCATCCGCACTATCCTCATAAGAAACTGCTTTGTTGATCAACTCGTCGATATTTTCGATCCTTGTCTGAGCCTCGACTGTGTTTTCAGCTTCTAATTCTTTCAAGTATCCACTTTTTTCAAGGACCTCATCCATTAACTCATGCAGAGTGATCTGCGTTGCGCTCTCTTTTAGGTCCTCGATCATGTTACGGAACTCCCGCAGTTTCTCTCCTGGTTTTCCAAAAAGGCCCTCATTTACGCCGTCATCGATAGCTGCAAAGAAGTTGATCTCCCTGTCATCAGCAACACGCTGAACAGCATTGACTGCAGCCGTGCCCAAACCTCTTTTTGGAACGTTTATGATACGCCGAACGGCAATATCATCTCTGGCATTATCAATCGTCTTTAAATACGCCAAAACATCTTTGATCTCTTTTCGCTGATAGAAGTTTACGCCTCCAACGATCTTATACGGAATATTCGCCCTTAAAAAGGCTTCCTCAAGAGCACGGGACTGAGCATTTGTCCGGTACAGACACGCACAGTCATTTAATTTATATCCTTCATCCGTAAACTCTTTGATCTGGTTTACAACCCGCTCCGCCTCCACATATGCATTTTCCACATGGAAGAGTTTGATCATTGCACCGGCATCATTTTCCGTCCACAGTTTCTTCGCTTTTCGGTTTTTATTATTCTGGATCACACTGTTTGCAGCATCCAGGATATTCTGAGTCGAGCGATAGTTCTGCTCCAGGCGGATCACCTTTGCCTTCGGGAAAACCTTTTCAAAATTCAGGATATTCCCGATGTTCGCGCCACGGAATTTATAGATCGACTGATCATCATCACCTACTACACAGATGTTTTGATATTTCTTTGCCAGAAGACTTACAAATACAAACTGTGCCGTATTTGTATCCTGATATTCATCAACAGAGATATAGCGAAACCTCTCCTGAAAACGCTCTAAGATATCCGGATGCTGTTTGAAAAGTTCGACCGTCTTTACGATCAGATCATCAAAATCAAAGGCGTTGTTTCTCTTTAATTCTTTCTGATATTCGGTATAGACTCTGGCAACTTTTTCCAGATAGAAATCGCCGGATGCATCAAGTTCAAACTGGCTCTCACTGATCAGTTCATCCTTTGCAGATGAGATCTGTCCCATGAACCATTTTTCCTTAAAGCGCTTTGTATCGATCTCAAACTTTTTACAGATATTTTTAATGACTGTTTTCTGATCATCGGTATCGTAGATCGTAAAATTATTGTCATAGCCGATCAAATGGCTGTACATTCTAAGGATTCTTACGCAGGCGGAATGGAAGGTGCTGATCCATGCGCCTCCTGCATCCATGCCGACAAGTCCTTCGATTCGCTCTCTCATTTCAGCAGCCGCTTTATTGGTAAAGGTGATTGCGAGGATCGATTTTGGATTGACACCCTTCTCCTTAACCAGATATGCGATCCGGTTTGTGATAACACGGGTCTTTCCGGACCCTGCACCTGCGAGTATAAGAAGCGGCCCTTCTGTACAAAGAACCGCTTCTTTTTGCATATTATTTAAATTTTCAATATAAGCATCCATAACTAGTTATTTTTTTAACCTCTTGAAAATCATTTCGTATCCGCCGCTGCCATCGTCAATGGATCGTTTCACCCTGCTGATCGTTGCAGTGGAAGCACCGCTTTTTTCTGCAATCTCCTGATAGGTGCGGTTTTCTCCAAGAAGTTTCGCAACCTGATATCTCTGTGCAAATGACAGGATTTCATTTGTCGTGCAGACGTCCTCGAAAAACAGGAAGCATTCCTCCTCGTTTTTCAATGCCAGAATCGCTTCAAACAATTCTTTTACTTCAGGTGTTTTAATTTTTTTGCTCATAATCTAATGTCTCCAAATTGTTTTTTATT
>CAMODY010000137.1 GCA_946611595.1 uncultured Clostridia bacterium
ATGATAATGATCACAAAACCGGAGGAGATTTTGTTCAGCCCCGGAACATACTTAAATACCGCACCAAGCGCCATCGCCAAAAGGATGACGACCCAGAGGAAACGGTTCTTCTTTGCAGGAGGGATGATGATCGCAAGGAACATTCCGTAGATTGCAACGCTAAGTGCGCTCATTACGATCTGCGGAAGGATCTCTCCGGCTGCAGCTCCTACTAAGGTTCCAATCGTCCAGCCCGGTATCGCAAGAGCCATAGCTCCGTAATGGTAATATGGGCTGTTTTTTCCAGGTCTTGAAGCACTGGCTCCATAAATTTCATCCGTAATACCAAATGCTACAAAGAATTTATGAAAGAATGGATAGCGGTTGTCCAGTTTTTGTGAGATTGAAAAACTCATCAGCATATAGCGAAGGTTAATGACAAACTGGTTCAGAGCCAGTTCTAAAAGACTACCGCCTGCAGTAATGATGGAGAGCGAGGCAAACTGGCCGGCACTTGTAAGGTTCGTAAGCGAGATCAACGTCGACTGCCAGACAGTGAGCCCTGCCTGAACCGCCATCATACCAAACGTAAAGGACACCGCAAAATATCCCAGCGCAATCGGTATGCCCGCTTTCATTCCTCCTATAAATGCCTGTTTTCTGCTCGCCATTGTTTATTAATTCCTAATAGTTTATCGATACTGTCATGAGATACAGCAAGTGACATCATGACACATAAAATGCAGATTAGTCAAACAGAAATTCTGAAAGCACCTGATTGCTGATATCGATGCCTTTTTCTGTCAGAAAGATCCTGCCCTCGTTTTCTTCGATCAGACCTTTTTCCTTAAGGCCAATTACAACTTCTCCATATGTAAAATCAAAGTCCTGGCCAAAACTGTCAAAAAACGCCTGTTTACTGATGCCGTCCGTCATTCGAAGCCCAAGGAACATATACTCTTCCATCTGTTCTTTATGGCTCAACTTCTGCTTATCCTCTTCGATAGAGGCAGCTTCTTCTGAAGCGGAGCTGCTGCTAAAATCACATGCCAGATAAGCTTCAAGATCTTCCGTATTCTTCCATCTGACATTATCCACCATGCTGGAAGAGTTAAGGCCCAGGCCTAAATAGTTATCTCTTTTCCAATAGCCGATATTATGCTGACACTCAAACCCCGGAAGCGCATAATTGGAAATTTCATAGCGCAGGTAGCCGCATTTTTCCAGAAACTCTTTTGTGTAGTAGTAGATCTCGCGCTCGGTATCCTCTTCCGGAAGATCCAGCAATCCTTTTTCCTGTTTTTCATAAAACGGCGTGCCTTCTTCTACGATCAAGGAGTATGCGCTGATGTGTTCCGGCTTAAAACTTGCAAGAAGCGCTAAGGTTCTCTGCCATCCGCTAAGTGTTTGTCCCGGAATTGCCTGCATCAGATCTACATTGATGTTATCAAAACCAGCTTCCCTTGCTGCCTCAAAGGATTCCATAAAATCATCAAAGCTATGGATCCTGCCCAGTTCTTTTAAGCCTTCCGCATCACTTGTCTGAAGCCCGAAGCTGATCCGGTTGATTCCCATCTTTTTATAGGCTTTGAGTTTCTTCTTATCTACTGTTCCCGGATTGCATTCGACTGAAAATTCTGTAAGAGGCCTGATCTTCTTTTGAAGATGAAATCCCCTTCTCTTTTCTTTTGTCCCTGAAATCCTAAAGTTTTGATTCAGGGCTTTTACGATCCTCTCCATCAATTCCACCGGAAGGATGGATGGCGTTCCTCCGCCGATATAAATAGAAGAAATTTCCCGGTCTTTATAAATCTCGCCCCGTGCCTTGATCTCACCACAAAGTGCGTTCACATAGGATTCAAACTGATCCTCTTTTCCTGCAAACGAAACAAAGTCGCAGTAGTTACACTTGCGCACACAAAACGGGATATGAAGATACAGTCTCAATGTTTTATCCATAGCTGTTTCATCTTACACCCCTGATGATTGCTGTGTCAAAAACAAAAGGAAGGTCCGCCAACAGACGAACCTTCCTAATTGTATTAAGGATAGCTATGAAAATGAAATTACTTGCTTTATGCCTGTGCTGCTTTTGGCGGGGTTCCACTGACTTTCTTCGCTGCATTGATCGCTGCTCTTGTCTGCAGTGTATCAAGTGTAACAGCTGCCAGAAGAACGATACCAAGTGCTACGTACTGCCAATACTGGTTGATGTTCAGGAAGTTCATACCCTGGTTCAGGACTGCAATGATGAGAACACCGACAACCATGTTGCTCATCTTACCGCCGCCGCCACCCATCTTGACGCCGCCGAGCATTGCACCAGCCATGACTGTGAACTCAGCTCCAATACCCATGGAGTTTGCTGCAGAACCGATCTTACCAATGTTAACGATCTGCGCGATTCCGAAGAAGAGACCTGCAAGTGCGAAAACTGCGATTCTCATCTTTGCTACAGAAACACCGGAAAGAGCCACTGCATCCGGGTTGGATCCTAATGCGTAAACGTTACGTCCGAAATGGGTCTTGTTCAGGATCAAAGATCCGATAACGACCATGATGATCATGACGATGACACCTGACTTCAGGAAACTGTTTCCGAAGAACGGGATGTTTGCTCCACCAAAGAACTTGAACATATTGGAAAGTCCTTTATAAGTATGGGATACACCGCCTGAAAGCAGGTAGGTTGCACCGTTTAACATGTACTGTGTTGCCAATGTAATAACGAATGGGAACACTTGCAGCCACGCATACATAACACCGTTGAAACCGGAAAGGACTACGGAAAGGGCAATACCCACAAGTGCAGTGACGATGAAGATCGTACTTCCTCCACCTGTATCTCCGCCGTCAACCAAAGCCATTACAATACCGACAGTGGATAACAAGTATCCGGTTGATAAGTCCATGGCACCGCCAAGCATGATGAAGGTGATACCGATACCTACAATAACGAGGTATGCATTCTGTCCCAGAATATTCATCAGGTTTGCCATACTCAGGAACTGCCGTCCTGTCACGATCGGACAGATAATACCGAACGCAATAAGGAGGACGATGAGCACGATCAGCATGATGTACTCCTGGAGGTAATCTGAAAATTTCTTCTTTTGCATTTCTCTACTCCTTTATTCTGCAGCGGCACCACCGGTAGATGCCATATCCAGGATCGTTTCCTGTGAGAACTGATCTTTTTCGAGTTCTCCTGCCAGACATCTCTCGCCGAATACTACGATCCTGTCTGACATTCCAAGAAGTTCTTCCATATCCGATGTTACCATGATTACACATTTACCATCTTCACACATCTGATTCATGAGCTCATAAATCTCATACTTTGCACCTACATCGATACCTCGCGTAGGTTCATCAAAGATGATGATGTCTGACTGGGTTGCCATCGCTTTTCCTACAACGACCTTCTGCTGGTTACCGCCGGAAAGCGTCATGACTTTTGTCTTTTCAAGACTCGGTGCCTTGATCCGCATCGCATCGCCATAGAACTTTGCGATTTCCTTTTCTTTCTTTTTATTTACAAATCCGCATTTGGAAATGTCACCTAATACGTTATAAACCAGGTTCCACGAGATCGTCTCCATAAGGAAGCAGCCTTCTCTCTTCCGGTCTTCCGGGATCAGGCAGATGCCGTATTTATGAAGCGCATCCTTCGGAGATTTAATGTTGACCTCCTGGCCATTGACTTTAATAGTTCCCCACTGCTTCTTCTCAGCACCGTAGATAACCTTCATGATTTCTGTACGGCCTGCACCTACAAGACCTGCAATTCCAAGAACCTCTCCCTTATGTGCTTTAAAGGATATATTCTTAACCTTATTGCCCGTAAGATTTTCCACTTCGAGTGCCACATCCCCGATCTGAGCATGACGCTCCGGGAAAGTTGCTGTCATTTCACGGCCAACCATGTATTTGATCAACTCCGCGCGATTGGTATCTTTTGTCATCAATGTGGTGATATAGACACCGTCACGAAGGATCGATACACGATCTGAAAGTTCAAAGATCTCATCCAGTCTGTGAGAAATGAAGATAATTGCAACACCTTCGTCACGAAGCTTGTTTACGATTTTAAATAAGATGTCAACCTCTGCAAGGGAAAGAGGTGCTGTCGGCTCATCTAAGATAAGCACCTTACATTTCTTGGAAACAGCCTTTGCGATTTCCACGATCTGCATATGACCCGGTGTCAGGTCACGAACTAAAGTTCTCGGATTGATATCCACACCAAAATCATCAAAAATATCTTTTGCGATCTTATTCATCTGCTTCTGGTTTACGAATCTCCCAAGCTTTTCACCATAGCAGATGTTTTCTGCTGCACTTAAAACATCGATCAGGTTGAACTCCTGATAAATACATTCAATACCATGTTTTCTTGAAAGTGCAGGAGTCATTGCATTATAGGTCTCGCCATCAATCGTGATGGTTCCGCCATCCGGTGCATGTGCGCCGGTAATTGTTTTAATAAACGTTGATTTTCCCGCTCCGTTTTCTCCGATCAGAGCATGAACTTCT
>CAMODY010000138.1 GCA_946611595.1 uncultured Clostridia bacterium
TATGATACGACTGAATAATAAATGGGAATTTGTATATGAGTGGTCGGATGATTTTATGAAATATTTCATCGACGGAGAAGCTGTGCGCCTGCCTCATAACGTAGGAAACATTCCGCTTCATTATGCATCTCCTGATAACTATAATACGATCTGCGGCTACCGAAGGATCTTAGACATTCCAGAAGCTGTGATCGGAAGCAAGATCTTTTTGCAGTTTGATGGCGCTGCCCATATTGCAGAGATTTTTATTAACCAGCAATCTGTAGCAAAACATTACTGCGGCTATACATCTTTCCGCGTGGATATTTCGAATCTGGTGCATGCCGGAAAGAACCATCTGGCAGTTAAACTTGACTGCAGGGAAAATCCTGAGATACCGCCGTTTGGTTTTGTGATCGACTATCTGACCTATGGTGGTCTTTATCGTGATGTCTGGATGGACATCCGTCCAAACACCTATATTGAAGATGTCTTTGTTTACACAAAAGATGAAAATACGATCCATGTAGATGTTAGCTGTGCCGGAAATCCGATGATCACAGATGTGGAGATCTTCAGTCCGAATGGAAGTCTTGTAGCCACGGCCAAAGATTGCCAAAGCAGCACAGACATCTATATTTCCCAGCCCAAGCTTTGGTCTATGGATCATCCGAACCTTTATAAGTGTCTGGTTACGATCAAAAATGAAGATTATATCGATACCTTTGAGACGACGTTTGGAATGCGTGTTGCAGAGTTTCGTGAAGACGGTTTCTATTTGAATGGCACAAAGACGTTCATACGCGGATTAAACCGTCACCAATGTTATCCGTATATCGGATATGCCCTTCCGGAACATCTGCAAAGAGAAGATGCAAGAATACTCAAAGAAGAACTTTGCGTAAATGCTGTTCGAACTTCGCACTATCCGCAAAGCCACTACTTCCTGGATGAGTGCGATAAGATTGGTCTTTTCGTCTTTACCGAACTTCCAGGCTGGCAGCATATCGGAGATGAAAAATGGAAAGAGCAGGCTCTTGTGAACTTAAAGGAGATGATCCTGCAGTACCGCAACCATCCGTCCATCATGCTCTGGGGTGTGCGTATTAATGAGAGCGTAGATGATGATGAGTTTTATACCAGAACAAATGAGCTGGCACATAAACTTGATCCGTCCCGCCCGACCTCAGGCGTCAGATATCTGGAAAAGAGTCATCTGTTAGAAGATGTCTATGCATTTAATGATTTCTCACACGATGGCACGAATGTCGGATGCCGTCCGAAGCATAAAGTAACTCCGGATACCGATAAAGCTTATTTGATCAGCGAGAGCAACGGCCATATGTATCCTACGAAACCGTACGACAGCTGGAGCCATCGCCAGGAGCAGGCACTGCGCCATGCAAGAGTTTTAGACGCTGCGATGTCAAATGGTGATATTGCAGGCTGTTTCCAGTGGTGTATGTTTGATTATGCGACACATAAGGATTTCGGATCCGGCGACCGCATCTGCTATCACGGTGTCATGGATTCTTTCAGAAATCCAAAACTGGCAGCAGCAACTTACGCAAGCCAGGGAGAAGAGGATCTGATATTAGAACTTGGATCTTCTTTCGATATCGGCGATTATCCGGCAGGCCAGAAAGGTCCGGTATTTGCTTTTACGAATGCAGATGAGATCCGTCTTTATAAGAATGATAAATTTGTAAAAAGTTTTGAGCCCGCAGACTGGGATGCTTTGCGCCATGGACCGATCGAGATTGATGATATGATCGGAAATCTTTTAGAGAGCGAGGAAGGCTTTGAAACGAAAAAAGCAGATCTGCTTAGAAAATGCCTTCTGTCTGCAGAAAAACATGGTTTTCAGACGATGCCGCTGATCGACAAATTGAAAATGGGATATGCAATGCTGAAATATAAACTGACATATGAAGACGGCGTTGCGCTTTATGGAAAATATATCAGCAACTGGGGTGGCGAGTCGACTGTCTGGAGAGTAGATGCGATCCGTTATGGGGAAGTGATGAAGAGTAAGATTTTAACCCCCGGAAAACAGCTTCATATTGAAGCTACCGCATCTAAACTGAATCTTGTGGAAGGCGACTGCTACGATATGGCACTGGTCCGTATACGCATTGTAGATGAAAACGGAAACCTGGCTCCATACGCACAGATGCCGATCGCGCTTGCGACGGAAGGTATGATCCATGTGGAAGGTCCGCAGGTGATCACAGCCGAAGGCGGTATGTGCGGCTGCCTTGTAAAAACAGATGGATGGGGCGGAGATGGACGCCTTATCATCTACACGGAAAGCGGCATGGAGACGTCGATCGATTTCCAGGTTTATGTAGAAGACTGATCCTAAATAAAACGCTGCAGAGCAATTTGCGCTGCAGCGTTTTTGATATTTGGCAAAAAGCTTAAAAATCAAAGAAAATTGCATAAATAATTCTTGACACTAGCACGTTAAAGTGCTATAAAACAAAGAAATACTGCACAATTATTAATTTGGAGTTTTAGGAAAAATGTTCAACCGCAAATTAGTCAATGACATCGTCCTCGTCGGCATTATTCTTCTACTCGGTGAAAACGAGCAGAAATAGTGCTAAAGGTTATGCCTGTTTGCAAGATTGAATCCTAATAAAAACTCGATTTGCAGATCCTATGGCCAGCTTTTAGCCATAGGGTTTCTTTATTTCAGGAGGTTACTTATGAAGATGACAGGAGCACAAATCGTAATGGAATGTCTGCTCGAACAAGGTGTGGATACCATCTTCGGTTATCCGGGCGGAACGATCTTGAATATCTACGATGCTTTATATAAGTATAGTGACAAGATCAAACACATCTTAACATCTCACGAGCAGGGCGCATCACACGCAGCTGATGGTTATGCAAGAAGCACCGGAAAAGTAGGTGTCTGCTTTGCAACCAGCGGTCCGGGAGCAACCAACCTGACAACAGGTATTGCGACCGCGTACATGGATTCCTCACCGGTAGTCTTTATTACCTGCAACGTTGGGGAAAGCCTGATCGGAAAAGATTCCTTCCAGGAAGTCGATATTACGGGAATCACGATGCCGATCACAAAGAGCAATTTTATCGTTCGTGATGTAGACAAACTTGCGGATACGATCCGTGAGGCGTTTGCTATCGCAAGAAGCGGCCGTCCGGGTCCTGTCCTTTTGGATATCCTGAAAAATGTAACGGCTGCAGAAACAGATTATGAGCCGCTTCCGAAGGAGCAGCATTACAACAGCGGACGTCTTGCGCAGCTCATGAAGAGAGCTTCCGAAGACTTCCGTACTCCGAAGCCAAACGAAGAAGACGTTGATAAACTGGTTCAGATGATCAATGTTTCAGAAAAACCGATGATCATCTGCGGCGGTGGTGTTGTAAGAAGCCGTGCGGATAAAGAACTCGTTGAGTTTGCAGAAAAAGTAGACTCTCCGGTAGCAATCACGGTTATGGGCGGTGGAGCTCTTCCGGGAAGAAGCCCGCTTGCAACCGGTATGATCGGTATGCACGGATCCCAGGCTTCCAATATGGCAGCAGATGGCTGCGACCTTCTGATCGCTTTAGGCTGCCGTTTCTCTGACCGTGTTGCCTTAGATCCTGAAACCTTTGCAAATAACGCAAAGATCGTTCAGATCGATATCGACCGTTCAGAGATCAACAAGAACGTCCCGACCGATCACCATATTATCGGTGATGCAAAAGTCGTTCTTAAACTGTTAAATGAGAAACTGACCCAGCAGCATCATGATGCATGGAAAGAGTACGTTTTCTCATTTGCAACCGAGACAGAATATGATGAAAATAAAGATAAACTGACACCAAAACAGATCCTTCGTACGATCGCGGAAATGATGCCGCAGGATACGATCGTATCGACTGACGTTGGACAGCATCAGATGTGGGCTATCCAGCATTTCCACTTTGATTATTCCGGCCAGCTCTTAACAAGCGGCGGTTTCGGAACCATGGGATTTGGTCTTGGTGCTGCGATCGGTGCGAAAGTCGGAAATCCGGAGAAAGCCGTGATCCATATCACAGGTGACGGAAGTTTCCGCATGAACTGCAACGAGCTTGCAACCGAGCAGCATTATGATACCCCTGTCATTACCTTTATCTTTAATAATGGAACTCTTGGTATGGTACGTCAGTGGCAGTCCCTGATCTATGATCACCGTTATGCTGCAACGACACTTGACCGCGGTCCTGATTTTGTAAAACTTGCTGAGGCATACGGCCTTAAAGGTGCACATGTTACAAATGAGGAAGAACTCCGTGCGGCAATTCAGGAAGCATTAGACTGCGGACATGGCTACGTTGTTGACTGCATCATCGATCTGGATGAAATGGTTCGTCCGATGGTTGAAGGCGGCAAGCAGATCACGGATTTCCTGGTGAAATAAGAAAGGAGGACAGAAAGATGAAAGAACAGAAACTTTACACTTTGGCAGTTCTGGTCGACAACGAGGCGGGTGTCCTTTCACAGGTCTCAAGAATGTTCTCCA
>CAMODY010000139.1 GCA_946611595.1 uncultured Clostridia bacterium
GTATTTGAATCCAAGTCCATCCCGGGCGGTCATATGACCAGCGGTATGCCGGCATACCGGATCCCGACGCAGGATGTTTTGGATGAGATCAAAGTGATCGAAGATTCCGGCGTTAAGATCGTCTGTGACTCTAAGATCGATAATGCAGTTGAACTTAAGAAAGACTATGATGCGGTTCTGGTTGCGATCGGAACCAGCGTTGGAAAGAAACTTTTAAACCTTCCGGGTGCAAAAGAGTTCCCGCAGGTCTACTCTGCTTTGGAAGTTCTTCAGGCACAGCGTCTCGGTACAGAGATCGATCTTGGAAACACCGTAAATATCATCGGCGGCGGAAACGTTGCATTTGATGTTGCCGGAACCTGCATCCGCATGGGCAAGAATGTCAATGTCGTCTGCCTGGAAAAAGACGCCTCCCAGGCGTCGCCGGAAGAACGTGATGCTGCGCTTGCAGAAGGCGTGAAGCTTTACGATTCCCACTCGAATAAAGAGATCGTTGGTTCAGACGGTCATGTGACCGGACACCACGTATATAAAGTCAACAGCTTCTACTTTGACAGCGAGACCCATTCGCTCGTTGAGGATGTTGTCCCGAACAGCAATTATGTGATTCCTTGTGATTCAATCGTTTTTGCTGCCGGCCAGGCAACCGGCCTGACGGATGACTTTGGTATTGCGATCAATGCGTTTGGATATCCGATCGTACCGAAGACCGGCGATGATGCATACACAACATCTGAGCCTGGTATCTTTGCTGCAGGTGATGTGATCACCGGAACAAAATTCCTGATCGATGCGATCGCGGGCGGCCGTGAAGCAGCACAGCAGATGGACCGCTTCTTAGGAGGAGACGGAGAGATCGACGAAGTCCTTGCAGAGCGCAAGAGAAATCCGGAAATCGGAACGATTGAGCATTTCGCAGAGCTTTCCCGCAAAGAGATCGGCGAGCGTCCGGCAGAGGAAAGAAAGACAGACTTCGAATTAAGCTCTGTCGGCTTCACCTGTGAGAATGCGACTTGCGAGGCTGAAAGATGCCTGCAGTGTGATCTTAGAAAAGATTTGTCCAAAGTCAAGATGTGGACAGAATACAGCAACGCACCGGCAGCAAATTAGTAAAGATTAAACCAGGAGGTTCTAAATATGAACTGTAATATAAATGTCGACCGAATCCCGGATGTATCCGAGATCGAAGAACTGAAAGAAGGCGTATGTCCTGTTAACTGGGCGAAAGTCTGTGTCGATATGGCAAGAGAAGCCAACTGCGGAAAAAGCATTATGTGCCGCGATGGCCTGACCCAGGTTGGACTGATCATCAACGATGTCGTATCCGGCATGGGTACGCAGGATGATATCCCGCTGATCCGCGAGCTCTGTGAACTGATCGCCTCCACCGGCGGCTGCGAGCTTGCTGAAAAGACCGCAAATAATGTTCTTTATACTTTGGATAAATATGCAGATGAATGGGATCAGCACTGCAGAAGAAAACGCTGCGCTGCTCTCGTCTGCAAAACCTACTACAGCGTTTATTGCATTCCGGACAAATGTCAGGGCTGCAGCAAATGTATTGAAAACTGCCCGGCTGGCGCGATCCGCGGAGGTAACGGCATGACCTGCGTCGTTGATGATACTAAGTGTATCCGCTGCGGCAAGTGCTTTGAAGTCTGCCCGCATCAGGCGCGCGGAAAATATGGCGCTGTAAAACCAAGAATTCCGGCAGAGCCAGTCCCGGTTGGCAGCATCTCTTCCGATGCTCCGCAGCCGCGCAGACGCCGCCGCCCGATTTCATCATAAGCAGCCGCCACTCTGCTTCGTCGCAGGCAGCTGATGCTCTGCTTCATCGTAAGCAGCCGCTACCACATCAAGCTTCACCGTATTGTTATCCCAAAAATGTCTGTACGCACACTGCAACTGCACAGAAATTACAAAAACATACATCGGGATAATTTACATAAAGCGTAAAAACGACCTTGCAGTTATTGTATTCAAATAATGTCAGGAAAAAGCTATTGCTATAAAAGCAAAATGTTGCAATAAATAAACCCTCCATTTAATTACCACCTACGAAAAACAGCAGCCACTTCCCCAGCTGCTGTTTTGCTGTTCACATCATTATTATTCATTTCCCTTTTGTGTTCGCAGTAGTATAGCTCATTCTGTTTTGAGACTGTCTCTGTCTTTCTTCTTATCAAACCATCGCAACATTGGGCTCATGTCTCCTGTTTAGTGTATTACTGCCCATTCAGGCAAGTCTCAGGATTGCTCATTTCCCCTGTTTGGGCATATAGGCATCCAGACAAAAAAATTGCCCATTATTTTTTATAAAATCAATGGGCATTTTTTTCTCAACTAGTCTTATATGGCCAAAAGGGGCATTCAGGGACACTTTTACTGCTATTTTTATGGGCAAAATTTTTAAAAATCACTCTATATGCCCAAAGCCGTTTTCAGTAGCTCAAAAGAATCCTGATATGCTCCATCAAGAAAAATTACTGATACCATGCTTCAACAATTTCTTCCAGCTGGTTGATATTCATAGGGAACCGCTTTGATTCAAATGTCATAATCAGATTTATACCCGGAAATATTCCTGCGCTTTCGAAATCTCTAAGTTTCGTTCCGATCTTCATACAGTATGACGCATCATCCATCCGCCCAAAATGTTCCCAGAAAATTAATCGTCCGTCTTTTGGATGTTTCGTTGTAAAATCAATTGGATACAGCGTGCCATTAATCATGCGTTCCCATTCATACCTTTGCGGCACATGATGCTTTACTAAAAGGAACGCAATATTTGCCTCTGTTTTCGATCGATATTTTTTTCCAAAAGGGCCTTGATGGATCAGGCCTTGTGGAAAACCAGAAAAAGAAGGATATTCTTCCGTTTCCCACTTTAGAAGTTGCTCTTCTTTTGACATAATCAACGGCTTCAGTATTTCAGAAACTCCATCTTCTTTGCTTATAAGTTTTTTTGTATATCTTTCCTCTTGATAATTTTTAAGATATGCGTTAATTGCATTTATTTCATTTTGCAGATCTTTTACCTCTGCCATCAGATATTTCTTTTTTGCAAGTTCCTCTATTAACTTATTATCATCTTTTGAAATATATTTTCGTTTACCATTCTTTAAAACGTAATACTTATGGTAGTCTCCGTTTTTGTTCGTCGTAAGTGTTCCTTCCGGATACTTGGCAATTTCGGTATTCAAAGAAATCAGTTTTTGCAAAATCCTGTCTTTTTCCTGCTGAAGCGTTCGGCAATAGTCCATACATTACTCCGTGATGTTATTCAGAAGCTCTGCTAATTGGAGGGCTTCTTCTTTTGTAAGGGTAATTCCTTTACCCATCTTCTGGTGTTCTGGTGCCCAGTCCCGGATATCATATTTTGGTTGCGCGCCATTCCAGGAAACGAGATTCAATTCCTTCGTCCAGCCCTTGCTGCTTTCTGAGATCACTCCGAGTTCTTCTACAATTTCATACTTAAAATCTGCCATCTTTTATCCTCCTTTTCATTTTCTCTGCAGACTAGTCATGTATACAGAATTTGTATTAATCACGTGATGCGACATCTTAACATTGTATACATTTTGCGTCAATATTGGGTTTGGGCATATATCTGTTTTCATAGAATTATTGCCCATGATTTGCTGTTCCAAACAGGCAGAATAAGACCTGTTTGGGCATATAGTCATCCAGACAAAAAAATTGCCCATGATTTTTTTCAAAATCAATGGGCAATATTTTTAAAAATTATCGTATAAGCCCAAACTGCGAAATGCTACTGATTTACAACAGTACAGGCTGTTATTATGACCAGGAAACCTGTATTGGTTTATTGGTTTATTGGTTTAATAGTTTATTGGTTTAATGGTATATTGGTTTATCGTTCTGCAGAGGGCTTGCGAGCTCGTTCAGTTCCAACTCCTACAGATGGCTTGCGAGTTCGTACGCTTCATGCACTGCATAGAAGACATTTCTTGCTTTTACGCTATCGCCGATGTTGTAGACCATCGGGAAGTTCGCGCGCATCTCGTCATAGGTCTTTGTATTTCCGCGGAATCCGGTTGCCATTACAACAGTCTCCGCTTTCAAAGTCTGTGCATTGCCGTCCGCATCTGTGATCTCGACAGAATCTGCATTGATCTTATTTACGCTGACTTTCAGCATGACCTTTGAGCCCTTAAATGCAAGAAGCGCCAATGCATGCTCTGCATCAGAGTAATGCGCTGCCGGCATAAATTTATCAGTTGCCTCAACGATCGTAACTTTTCTTCCAAGATCCTGAAGCCAGAGGCCAATCTCTGCACCTACCTGTCCGGCTCCGATGATCACGACATTCTCACCTGCAGATTCCGGATCAAAGAGGATCTTCTCCGGAAGAACAGAAAGTTCATGTCCCGGGATTGGAGGAACAAAGGCATCTGCTCCACATGCAGTAA
>CAMODY010000140.1 GCA_946611595.1 uncultured Clostridia bacterium
CGGATACCATCAGCTAAAAGATCGTACTGCTCTTCTTTATATTCCTGATAGGTCTTGCTGTGGCCCTTCGTATATGCAATGCCTTTTCTCTCGCAGATGATCTGGAGCAGGGCATCTCTGAAATCTTCTTCATCAAAGATGCCATGCAGATAAGATCCTGCGGCATTTCCATTAAAGCATCCGTCCGGAGAACCTTCAAGGCTTGTAAAGACATGACCCTCTTCCAGCTGTTCAGATTCTCCCATGTGAATCTCATAACCTGTGATCTTGCGTCCGCTTAATTTCTCATAAGCTCCGCTTACATTTTGGATCACACCGTTCTTTCTGGTTCTGGTCTTTTCTTCTGCAAAAACAGTTTTGATCGGGAGCAGCTCCATACCGCGGATCGTTCCAAATCCTTCGACGCCGGATTCATCCGTTACGCTCTGTCCCATCATCTGATAACCTCCGCAGACACCAAAGATCAGTGTGCCGTTTGCGGCCTGATGTTTGATCGCTGCTTCCAAGCCATTTTCACGAAGCCATCTAAGGTCATCCATCGTACTCTTAGTTCCCGGCAGGATGATGAGGTCCGGATTTCCAAGTTCATCCGCACGTCCGACATAACGAACCGAGGCCTGCGCTTCAAGATCCAATGCCTGGAAGTCAGTGAAGTTTGAAATCTTCGGAAGGCGGATTACCGCGATATCAATCTCAGCTGCCGCATCTTTCACGGATAATACTTCTGACAGAGAGTCCTCATCTTCAATGTTCACTTTCAGATAAGGAACTACGCCCAAAACTTCTTTCTTGCAAAGATCTTCGAGCATCGTAAGGCCAGGTTTTAAGATCTCTACATCACCGCGGAACTTATTGATCAGAAGGCCTTTGATGCGATCCTGCTCGTGCGGCTCTAAAAGAGCGACGGTTCCATAAAGCTGGGCAAAGACACCGCCTCTGTCGATATCGCCAACTAAAAGGCAAGGCGCATCAACCATCTCAGCCATCCCCATGTTCACAAAATCATTATCTTTTAAGTTGATTTCTGCAGGGCTTCCGGCACCTTCGATCACGATGATGTCATACTGCTCTGCAAGTTCATTGTATGCATCTAAAATAACCTGACGGTACTTTTCTTTTTTCTGGTAGTACTCCGTCGCGGTCATATTGCATTCCACTTCGCCGCGGACAATGACCTGGGATCCCATGTCGGTTGTCGGCTTTAAAAGGATCGGATTCATTAAGACACTCGGCTCGATCCCGCAAGCTTCTGCCTGCACAACCTGCGCGCGACCCATCTCAAGATTCTCTTTTGTGATAAAAGAGTTGAGCGCCATATTCTGCGATTTAAATGGTGCTACTTTATAACCATCCTGTTTAAACACACGACAGAGTCCGGCACACACCATACTCTTTCCTGCATTTGACATGGTTCCAACAATCATTAAAGGCTTCGCCATTTTTTTCTCCATAGTTTGACCTCTGTGTCTATTATTTAAGCATACTATCTTGTGCAGTATATGAAATCTCATGCAAGGATTTCTTTCATGATTCGAACGAAATCTTTGTTTGCCTCCGGAGTTCGGATTCCGATCCGGAAGTATCCTTCCCCAAGTCCTGTATAGTTATTGCAGGAGCGGATCAGCACACCCTTTTCAAGGAATCGCTTTGCAAGATCTTCTTTTCCTTTAAAAAAGATATAATTTGCTTTCGGCTCTCCGATGATTTCTACGCCCATCGCTTTCATTTCCGAAAGCAGAAACTCGCGTTCTTCCCTGATCAGCTTCTTTGTTTTAAGAACAAACTCATCTTCATCAATTGCCGCCATTGCTGCTGCCTGCGCCGGGATTGAAACATTCCACGGCTGCATAACCCCGCGGATCTTTTCTAAGATTTCTTTATTTTCCGAAAGCAGATATCCGAAACGGATTCCCGCCATTCCGTATATTTTCGTAAATGCTTTCAGAATCATGAGATGCGGAAAATCTTTTAAGGATTCCTTCATCGTAAACTCTTCTTCGTCATCCATGAACGGCAAAAAGCACTCATCCAAAAAGAACCAGGTAGCGGTTTCTTCGCAGCGCTTTGCGATTTTTATCAGCAGCTCCCGCTCCATGATCTGCCCGGTCGGGTTGTTCGGATTGCAAAGAAATAACAAGTCAAGTTCCGGAGTGATTCTCTCTAAGATGCGCTCTGTAAGGGCAAAGGACTCTGCTTCCTTCAGTTCTTCATAAAGCACTTTGCCTTCTGCGATCTGAACTGCATTTTCATATTCTTTAAAAGCAGGTGCTGTGACCAGTGCCGTTTTTGGTTTTAACGCCTGGCACAGTGCATAAATGATCTCTGATGCGCCGTTACCTGCGATCACATTTTCTGCTGCTGCCTTTTCTCCAAGTTCCTTTTGGGCAAGTTTTTCCCTAAGCTCTGTCATCTCACAGTCCGGATAACAGGATGCATTTTTAAGAGAGTCGATGATCGCTCTCTCACAGGATTCCGGCATTCCATATGGATTTACATTTACCGAAAAATCAAAGGTAACCCGGTTGCGATAGATATCGCCGCCATGATTGCTTCGCAAATAATACCTCCCGCAATCAGGATTCCTGATGCTGCATACATCAGCCTGACTGACCTTTTAATATCTTCCGCCTCGATCGGACGTGTTGCATCACCGATATAAGGCTTTTCATAAAGCTGTCCGAAGTAGGTCGCATTTCCTGCAAGCTGCACGCCTAATGCGCCGGCACAGACAGATTCCGTCTGCGCAGAATTCGGACTCGCATGTTTTTTCCTATCCCTTAAAAAGATCCGCTTTGCTCCTTTTCCATCGAGTCCCACAAGGGAAGCTGCAAGGATCATGCAGACGCCGGAAACTCTGGCCGGAACAAAATTCAGAACATCATCCAGCTTTGCAGCTGCGGTTCCGAAATAACGGTATTTGTCATTCTTATATCCAACCATGGAATCCATGGTGTTAACGGCTTTGTAAAAGTACATCCCCGGAATTCCTAAGATCAGGAAAAACATCATCGGTGCGATGATACCGTCCGAGGTATTTTCTGCAACGGTCTCTACTGTTGCCTTGATGATTCCTGTCTCATCGAGTGCCTTTGTATCGCGTCCTACGATCATCGAAACTGCATAGCGGGCATCATCTAAGGTTCCTGTTTTAAGCGTCTTATAAACGCCGTTTGCGGCCTTTGAAAGCGATTTTCCTGCAAGCATCTGCCAGCACATGATAAAGGCTAGGATTGCCTGAAGCCACCAGCCTGCAAAACCGCATACCCAGATGATCAGAAAGCTAAGTCCGGTTGTGATCACGCAGACCACAATAACAAGGATCACGCCTGCTTTAAACTTGGCTTCTTTATCCGCTTCCTTTGCCTCTCCCATCGGGATTGCTTTTCTTAAAATCTTTTCCGTAAGACTGATCAGTTTTCCGATTCCGACTACAGGATGGATCATCCCAAAAGGATCTCCGATCAGAACGTCAAGAAGCGCAGCCGCAATCAGTATAATAACACGCAGTCCGAATAATTGGACGATACCAGCAAAAATCATAAAGCCTCTCCCTGCGCGTCAGTTTGTTTTTCGTCTGCAAGAGGAGACGTTTTCTTCCCTTCCCCGTATGCCTGTGCAGCTTCTAAATAACGGGAAAGCATCTTCGGATTGTTGTAGAAATAAAAATGCGGGAAACCTGCCTCAAACGTATCCGTCTGGAAGATGCACTGCCAGCTTCTTTTACCCACCGGCTTTGCAGCAGTGAAATCCGTTCCGTTTTCTGTGCAGTCCCAATAATGGAACTCATGTCCGCGGATACTCTCGCCTTTCTTTGCAAGGAGTCCGTCATTTTCAGCCGTCGCTTCAATATATCCAAAACGGCCAAGTTTATTAACAGGGAACGCATCTCCCTCTAATGCACCGACAAGCGTATGTTTTACGCCGTCTGCATCTTCTAAACTTTTATTTAAGTACATAAAGCCTCCGCATTCTGCGATGCACGGCATGCCGCCTTTGATCGCACTGCGGATACTTTCTAACATGCTTGTATTTTCTGACAATTCTTTTGCATAGATCTCCGGATAGCCGCCGCCAAACATCAATGCGGAAACGCCTTCCGGGATTGCTTTATCTTCAATTGGAGAGAAGCGAACAATCTCTGCTCCCATCTGCTCCATCAATTCAAAATTCTCTGTGTAGTAGAAAGAAAAAGCCGCATCAAAAGCCACACCAACTTTCAGTTTTTCCTGACCATCGGAATATGCAAGTTTTGGAATCTCAGGAGCTGTACCTTCCACGATTGGAGCTTCTTTTGAAAGGGCAATGATGCCGTCAATATCTAAGGTGTCTCCCATGGCTTCTGCTAAGGTCTCGCTCCATGT
>CAMODY010000141.1 GCA_946611595.1 uncultured Clostridia bacterium
ACACGGGAGCCATCCGGAAGCCGGGTATCTACGATTGGCGAGGCTTCATTTACCCGCTTATTTGCTCTTCCGACTATAAGCTGTATGATATCGGAGAGTTTTTCCCTCGAAGAAAATGCTCCCTTAAAGCGAGACAGCTTTCCTTGCTTTTCGATAAAGATCCTGTCGTAGCCATTCACCATGATTTCCGTGACGCTCTCATCTTCTAAAATCTCCTGCATCACATCCAAACCTCTGATCGAATGAAAAAGTTCCCGGCTGATCTTAAGTTTTCCCTTTAAAGAAAGCTGCTTGTCCTGATATTCCTCCATCACCATGCTTGTGATAATGTCATAGAGTTCCTCGTCGCTGAGATTTTTTGTAATGTCCAAACGATCAAGCAGTCTTTCTTTTAATTTCAGTGCCAGTTCCATTCCATCTCTCCTTCAAATAATTCCGCCTCCATACTCTCTTCCGTCGGTGTCATCAGCCGGATCTTATCTAAAACATCCGGATATTCACTGTCCAAAAGATATTTCATAAACTTGGATGCCTTATAGATGGCATCATCTTCTTTTGGCAGCGGCACATAGACGACATCTGCTGCAGAAAAGAGCAGCTCCGGTTTTCGAAAGACCTCTCCCATATAAAGAACGACGCTTTCATAGCCCCCGCAGCGTGCCAGTTCCATAATAAATTCCGTCCATTCTTCTTCCGGGATTTCATCGATATCTTCCGCATTTGCAGATGCTGACAATATGTCAATATTGTGATAGCGTTTTCGTTTCTGCTCCAGGCAGCTTTTTATCTTTTGCTTGTTCGTTTTAAAATAAAAGATCAAATCGCTCAGGGTATCTTCCTCTTTCAGTCCTGTTAAATAAGCAAGAATAGAATAACGATCAAGATCGATCAGCAAGGTTCTCATTTCCGGCGCAAGGATCTCTGCAAGCTGAAGCGAGACCAGTTCTATAGATGGGTCCGGAGCCGGTGTATAGACACAAACAAGTTCTGACGGTTTCTCCGTTCCTTTTGAATCTTCCATATCCTGCTGTTCTTCCTCAGAAAACAAAAGCTCTTTGATCTCCGTAATAATTCCTTCCACAGACTGGTATTTACTGATATGCCGAATTCGGCTTTTTGAATTTCTCCGTTCTCCAAAGTATGCATATTCCTTTACATTTTCATGCGTGAGAAATTTTTCATACTTGGATTCATGGTCATTTTCATCATCAACAAGGTCCTCCATGGAAAACAAGAGAAGATCTACTTTGTGATGCGTCAGATAATCTGCCAGCGCTTCGATTTTGCTGAAGCCCTTTGCATCAAACCAAAGGTCTTTTTTTCTGCCAAAATATTCCATGAGTTGCTTAATATACCCTTCGCTGCCATCGTATACAGCCACGGTTTTCCTTTGCATATTTTTTCCTTTCTTTACTTGTCGTTTTGAAACGTTTTTCCGGTTATATAGACCACTCCCGGAACAAATTATTTGATCGATCTGAAACACATTTTTATCTGTGTTGAAAAAAACAGGCACACCTGAAAATCAAGTGTGCCTGCATTCTATTCTTGTAGACAGTATACGTCAATGCCTATAAAATTAAGTTTTTTTGACGTCTACATTAAAAATTATGAAGTTTACATAACGTTTACATGACAGAGAAATTCATAAACGGTATACACCCTGTAGACATAGGATTTCTCTAAAATTATTTTTCCGTGAAAAACTTTTATGCCCGGTAATAATTAATCAGGCAGCCTTTCAGGATGATCTCTTTTTCATCATCTGTCAGCGGATCCATCTGCAGCGTGATCTCTTTTACTTCTGTTTCGCTGATCACATATGCTGCGAATTCTGCTGCGCCTTCTTCTAATTTCTTTCTTGCATCCGGAACAAAGATCCAGTCGCCTTTCTCGAACGGAAGCGCCTCTTCCTTATAAAGGAACGGAAGCATTCCCCAGTTAATGAGGTTCGAACGATATCTCTTAGTTGCATATTCGCTTGCGATGTTTGCCCATCCGCCAAGAACTTTCTGGCAGGATGCTGCCTGCTCTCTTGCACTGCCATCTCCCGGTTTTACCGCGTAGATCGTAGATCCAATGGAAAGGGCATCTGCAGCAACGCCGAATTTTTCATTTACTTTTTCTAATACACCTTTCAGTTCCGGAAGATCTGCAGAAAGATCTGCCGCAGTCTCAAGCTCGCCTTCTCTTCTTGCGATTTCTGCTGCGCGCACCTTCTTCGCTTCCCCAACATATGCCGGATCTTTTCTGGATAAGGTAAACTCTGCAAGGCCTTCCGGGTTGGAACGATAGGAAGAAGTCTCGCCGGATGGAATTAGCTCATCAGTTGTCGTAACCGGATCATGGATCACACTTACAACTTTAAAGAGCATGTTCTCTTCCGGTGCTGTCATCTTCGGCCAATCCTTGATGTTCGGTCCCTGCTTGATCTTTGTTTCAGGAGCCGCTACGCCCTTGCTGTCAAAGACACGTTTTTCATAAATTGATCCGTCAAAGAAATATTTCGGTTTTGTATATTGAATATCAAAGTCGGTTGCAGGAGTTAAGATTCCGCCATTTGCTGCAGTTGCAGCGATCGATCTTGCATCCATAAGTGCAACGGATGCGATCTGACCGTTCTGCAGTTTACTTCCTTCTCTGTTCGGGAAGTTTCTTGTAGAGTGACGGATACTGAAAGAATTATTTGACGGTGTGTCACCTGCGCCGAAGCACGGTCCGCAGAATGCAGTTTTAAGAACTGCTCCTGCTTCCATCAGTTTTTCAGCAGCGCCGTTGCGGATGAGTTCCATATATACCGGCTGGCTTGCAGGATAAACATTCAGTGAAAACTCGCCGTTTCCACAGCTCTGTCCGTTCAGGATGTCTGCTGCATCTGTGATGTTTTCGAATCCGCCGCCTGCACAGCCTGCGATTACGCCCTGCTCTACATAGAACTTACCACCCCGGATCTTATCACGAAGGGAATACTCAACTGCACCTTCTAAGCTGACTGCAGCATTCTTTTCTGTCTGCGCAATAATATCTTCAAGGTTTGCATTAACCTCTTCGATCGTATAAACATTGCTTGGATGGAACGGCATTGCGATCATTGGTTTTACTTTGCTTAAATCGATCTCTACCATGCCGTCATAATATGCTTCTTCTTCCGGCTGAAGTTCTTTATAGTCTTCCGCACGTCCATGGATTGCATAGAAGTCTTTGATCACGGAGTCTGTCTTCCAGATAGAAGAAAGGCAGGTGGTTTCTGTTGTCATAACATCAACGCCGATACGGAAGTCTGCTGACAGGTTGTCAACTCCAGGTCCGACGAACTCTAACACTTTATTCTTTACAAAACCGTTTTTGAAAACGGCACCGATCAGTGCTAATGCAACGTCCTGCGGACCAACGCCGGCTTCCGGCTTTCCTGTTAAGTAAATACAGATAACCTGCGGAAGATCAACATCATAAGTTTTATCTAAGAGCTGCTTTACCAGTTCCGGTCCTCCTTCGCCGACTGCCATGCAGCCAAGCGCACCATAACGAGTATGGGAATCACTTCCTAAGATCATGCCGCCTGCTGTTGCCATCATCTCTCTTGCGTACTGGTGAATGACTGCAAGATGTGGCGGTACATAGACGCCGCCATATTTCTGTGCACAGGTAAGACCAAAGACGTGGTCATCCTCGTTAATCGTTCCGCCTACTGCACAAAGAGAATTATGACAGTTTGTCAATACATATGGCATCGGGAATTTCTCAAGTCCGGATGCTCTTGCGGTCTGGATGATTCCGACATAGGTAATGTCGTGGGAGGTCAGCTTATCAAAACGGATCTTTAATTTTTCCATGCTGTCTGAAGTGTTGTGTGCCTGTAAGATCCGATAAGCGATCGTTCCTTTACGTGCGCTTTCTTTCGAAGTGTCAGTTGCTACTGGAGCCTGCCCTTTTTTTAATAATACCGGGCCTTCTGTTAATTTGATCATTTTAATATAATATCCTTCTTTACATTTTTGCCGCGGTTTTCACGGTATTTCTTTGGTGTGATGCCTACGATATGTTTAAAGACCTTGGTAAAATAACTCTGGTCTTCAAATCCACAAAGATTCGCAATATCAATAATACTGATATTTTCCTCGAGAAGCAATGATTTACTTCTCTCAATACGAACAATATTAATATATTCGGAGATGCTGTAGCCGGTTTCTTTTTTAAACAGCGAGCTTAAATAGGTCTTGCTAAGGTAAGTGCTGGCAGCGATTTCTTCAAGACTCATCCTTCTTTGGAAGTTTGCCTT
>CAMODY010000142.1 GCA_946611595.1 uncultured Clostridia bacterium
CCGATATGGCGGATTTTCCCCTGCTCTTTCGCCTTCAGCATTGCCTCATATAAACCACTTCCATCATCCGGGCGATAGCATTTTGGCACACAGTGAAGCTGGTAAAGATCGAGATAATCGGTCTTCAGATTCTTAAGTGTCGTTTCAAGATGTTCCCAGAATGTTTTTTCATCTGAAGCATGTGTTTTAGAAGCGATGACGATCTTATCACGCATTCCTTCAAATGCTGCGCCCATCTTTTCTTCACTGTCAGTATAGGCACGTGCAGTATCAAAATAGGTCATTCCGCCGTCATAGGCCTTCCTTAAGATCTTTACAGCCTCAGCCTTATCTACACGCTGAATCGGAAGTGCTCCAAACGCATTCTGCGGGGTTACGATTCCTGTTTTTCCCAATGTAATATTCTTCATATTTGAATCCTTTCTGCAGCATCTATCACTTTATCCGATATATTGGTACTTTATGCTTCGTTTACCAGTTTACCGCTGATATGTTCCGGCACCAGAGCAAACATAAAGGTTCCGGGACCGGACTGTTTAATTTCTTTTTCAATATACTCTTCATCATTCGTGAATTTATAACTAAGCCGTCTGGATATGTCGTAGATCACCTCTTTATCCTCAATGATCTCAATCTGTCCGAATACGATCACGCTTTTAATATTAAGAGCCCATTCACCCTCGTTCCTGTAACCTTTATCCATGACGCAGTAGGAAGCTTTCGGATTTTGTTTTAAGGCATCGATCTTATGCCCTTTCATGCCGCTGTGAAAATAGAGTTTGCCATCTTCCTCGTTATAATAATGATTGAGCGGCATTCCATATGGATAGCCTCCATCACCGATCAAAGACAGTACGCCCCTAAGTTCTTCTTTTAAAATGCGTCTGCATTCTTCCTCCGGTATTTTTCGATTGATTCGGACTAATTCGCGAAACTCCATCTCCATTTTCCCTCTGTTTTCTATTACTAACAGTATTTATTATAACTGCTTTCTTTTATTTTAAAAACCAGCTTTCTAAGATTCCATACATCTCTCTGACCACGTAAGTCGGATAAAGCCACCAAGGTGTTTTTGCTGATATCGGCGTGGCGTTATACCCGAATGTTTTTGCCAGATACATCGCTCTGTAAACATGAAAATCATTCGTTACAATTACTACTTCAGGATATTTCCCATATCTCTTTTTCAAAAGATCCATGGAAAGTTTCAGATTCTCTTCTGTATCAGAAGCCTTTTCTTCTGCTATCAGTTTATTTTCAGAGATTCCTTGTTCATGAAGCCAGCGATACATCACGCTGGCTTCTGTCACGATTTCTTCTTTCCCCTGTCCTCCGCTTACAACACAATAAGAATCCGGATTTTCTTCCAGATACTCAAGCGCCGCATCTAACCTGGCAAGCAGTGATAGACTTGGATTTTCACCGTTGACTTTACAACCCAAAACGATCACGTCTTTGTTCTGCTTTGGTTCCTGACCTGCTGCATGCAGCATACAGCCATAGGTGACTCCGGCAAGAATAAAGATAGCTGCCAAAATTAAGCCGATAATAATCTCAACGATTCTTCCAGCCGTTTTCTTCCACAACGCTGAAAGAAAATGATTCACAGGAGTGAAAAAAATTCCGTACATAAAAAGCAAAGCAAAAACGGCCATTCCCGTAAGGTTTCCAATGTTCGGTCTGACATTCGTAAAGACCGGGAGCAAAAACCAAAGAAAGAAGATGCAGCCGATTATGATCAGTATCGTCCGTATGAAGATATGCGTCTTTTTTTGCTGTTTTTTCATTAAAGTTTAATTCCGCTCTTTTTCCATCTTCCGGAAAGAATATAGATCAGGGCTGCAAGGCCGGAAGCTGCGGGTGCGCAGACATAAGCCCAGGCGATTCCATGAAAGCCCATATTCGTAAACGTATCAAAGACCCAGACGAGGGAGATTCTTACAACAATCGCGGAAATAATCGCGCAAAGAAAATTGAAGAAGGTGTGTCCCGATCCTGCGATAACACCATAAAAGCAGAACATCAGGCTTTCGATCACGCCGCTTAAAACAAAGATCTTAAGGTATCCTCTTCCAACTTCGATCACTCCCGGATCACTCGTGAAGATAGAAAGGATCGCATCCGGGAACAGCTGTCCTGCAGTCCAGAACAAAGCAGAAAAGCCAAATGCAATCGCCATAGAGATCCAAAGACCTTTTCTGATTCTATCCAGTTTACCGCAGGCAATATTCTGTGCCGTCAGTGTCATAAGGCCCATCTGTACCGCCTGGGAAGGGATAATTTCAAATGCCCAGATCTTAGAGGTTGCGCCGGATGCCGCACTGGCAAAGACTCCATACTGGTTTACAAAGCCACTAATAAACAGGAAGGATAGATTTGTAAGGCCAAACTGCAAAGCCTGAGGAATACCGATCTTCAATATGATGCCAAGCTGTTTCCAGTCAATCGCAAGGTGCTGCAATTTAAAATCAAACAGACCGCTCTTTTTGACATAGACAGCAATGATGATCACACTCACGCACTGTGAGATGATCGTCGCTATAGCCGCTCCTGCAACACCCATTTTGAAAGGTCCGACAAAAAGAAGATCAAGGACAACATTTAAAATCGCTGTTACAACAACTGCAACCATCGCCGGGGATGATTTTCCGATTCCTCTTAAAGCAGCTGCCAATACATTATAAAGATAAACAAAGATCGTACCTGCAACATAAATAAACAGATAAGTGATTGCAGATTCCAAAGCTTCTCCCGGTGTTTTAAGCGCGACAAGGATCAGTTTTCCAAGTCCAAGCAAAAGGCCGGTAAAGATCAATGCCAAAGCTGCATAGCCGGTAAATGCCGTTCCTATCACCCTCTGGATCTGATCTTTTTTTCCTGCGCCAAACAGCTGGCTGATAAAAATGCTCGCACCATTGGAGAGTCCCTGAATCACAGCAAGAACCACCCCGATCACAAGTCCGCCCATCGTAACGGCACTCATGCCGGCAGAACCTACAAAATGGCCGACAATTGCCATGTCTGCCAAATTGTATAAAGCCTGCACCAGATTGGCGATCGCAAGCGGAATGGCAAATGTGATCAGTTTCTTTCCGACACTGCCAACCGTCAAATCACCTCTTAACGCTTTTTTATCTTCCATCTTTACAACAACCATTCACTCTGAACCCCGCTGTCTGAAAGCAAACAGCGGGGTCAAAGTATCCTTTCAATATTAATTCTTTCTTACGAGAAAAGCTCCGTCACTTTCTCAAGTTCATCGCGGATCTCAATATGCTGCGGACAGACCTCTTCGCACTGTCCGCATTTAATGCACTCATCTGCTCTCTTTCTTCCATGTCCGTCAACCAGCCAGCCCAGCTGATGCGTTGCAAAATCCTTATTCCCAAATAAGGTCAGCATATTTGCTGCTGTGAAAGAGCCGGAAATGCCGATATCGTTTGGACAGACTTTTGCGCAGTAATTACATGTTGTACACGGGATCAGCGGGATCTTATTTAACTCAACTCTGGCTTCTTCTACCGTTTTCATCTCCTCTTCTGTAAGACCATCAAAGTCTTTCATATAGGAAATATTATCCTTCATCTGATCGAGGTCGCTCATTCCGGATAATACACTTAAAACGCCTTCCAGATTTGCCGCAAAGCGGATGCCCCAGGATGCCGCAGAAAGCTCTGGTTCTTTTTCTGTTAAGATCTTTTTCACTGCCTCCGGCGGGTTTGCAAGAAGTCCGCCCTTTAATGGCTCCATGATAACAACAGGTTTGCCGTGTTTTCTGGCAACTTCATAAACGGCACGGGACTGGATCGCCGGATTTTCCCAATCTGCATAGTTGATCTGCAGCTGGACAAACTCCGCATCCGGATGTGCAGATAAGATTTCTTCCAGTTCTTCCGGTGTTGAGTGGAAAGAGAAGCCATAATGTTTAATCTTCCCCTCCGCTTTCTTTTCTTTTACAAACTCCCACATATTAAAATCCTCAAACGACTGCGTTCTATGCTCACCTAAATTATGCAGGAGATAATTATCAAAATAGCCCGCACCGGTTCTTTCCAGCGAAGTTTCAAACTGAGCGATGGCATCTTCTCTGGTCTTGCAATTGATCCATGCAGCATTTTTAGTTGCAAGCTGGAAGCTCTCGCGCGGATAACGCTCTACAAGAGCCTCGCGGATCGCTTCTTCCGAACCATTGTATGCCCAGGCGGTATCAAAGTAAGTAAAGCCGGCTTCCATGAACAGATCCACCATTTCTTTGACCTGCTCCACATC
>CAMODY010000143.1 GCA_946611595.1 uncultured Clostridia bacterium
GTTACGCCCTGGAAGGTTTTAAACATCAGGTTGAAATGACGGATTGCGGTAAAGTCACTCTTTCCGCAGCTTGGGCATGGCACTTTATTATCTGCAATAAACTGCTCCATCTTTTCATCGCTCCATCCGTCAACGGAACCTTCCAGTTCAATGCCCTTCTCTGCTGCATAATCTTCAATTACTTTATCTGCGCGGAATCTTTCGTGGCATTCACGGCAGTCCATCAAAGGATCAGAAAAGCTTCCGATATGGCCGGATGCTTCCCATGTTCTCGGGTTCATAAGGATGGCACAGTCTACACCTACATTGTACGGACTTTCCTGTACAAATTTCTGCCACCAGGCTTTCTTTACGTTGTTCTTCAGCTCAACGCCGAGGTTTCCGTAATCCCAGGTGTTAGCGAGGCCGCCATAAATTTCAGATCCCGGGAAAATGAATCCTCTTGCCTTACATAATGCTACGATTTTGTCCATTGTTTTTTCCATAGTTGTTCACCTTTCTTTATTGCTTCGATGCTGGCTTGCGACAGACTATTCTGCCGTTGGATTGCACCGAATATTAACTTTTAGATTTTACTTGAATAAAGCGTCTGTATCAAGGGATTTTTATAAGATTTCCTCTAACATTTCCAGAGATTTAAAGCGTTTATCCACTACACGTCTTAAAAGATCCGACGTAAGCTTCGTAAACTGTTTCATCACCGGTTCTGTCAGGGTAAAGGTATAGAGTTTTTCAACCGGACTTTGCTTTACAAAGTCAGCAGCATAAATCGCAGACTGGTCAAGCTCATAGCGGGCTTTAATATCCTCAATTGACGGACAAATGCCATTGATCTCAAGCATCTTCAGTTCAAAAATTGCCCGGACCAAAGGATGTGTGAGGCTCTTTACACTGAGCGCCCTGAGGCTTTGATAAAGTAGCTTTAATGTCAAGCTTGCATCTAAGCCTTCTCGTGTAAAAAAGGAGACCAGTTCCAGAAAATAAAAGCCATATAGATTTTTTTCAACATCTGCTGCCAGCTCTTCAAAATAATTGGAAATCCTTGCAGCATTAACGCTGTAGGATGAACGGCCTTCATAAAGATCAAACTCTCCAAATGCAAAAACGCGGCTTGCAGAAACCAGCGCTGAGGATGGTTTTCTTGCACCGCGTGCAAAAGCAGAGATCCTTCCAAGGCTGTCTGTCAGGATCTCAAGCCGTCTGTCATATTCTCCTATCGGCATGGACGATAAGACCATGCCTCGAACTGTAATCGTATTCATTTAATTAAATCTCGCGATTATCATAGCCAAAATTCTTAAGCTGGCTGTCGGAGTCGCGCCATTCTTTGCGGACCTTGACCCAGAGTTTTAAATTAACTTTACACTCTGTCAATTTTTCAATATCTTTTCTGGCAAGGATACCGATCTTTTTCAGCATAGCCCCTTTCTTTCCGATCACGATTCCTTTATGGGAATCCTTTTCGCAAACGATCGTTGCTTCGATATCAATGATCGGCTCTTTTAAAAGGGTTCCGTCTTCCAGTTTCTTTGTGCGTTCTCTTTCATGGAAGGTATCGATCATAACTGCGATTCCGTGTGGTACTTCCTCATCCAGGCAATAAAGCGCCTTTTCCCGGATCGTCTCTGCTGCAATCTGTTTGACCGGCTGGTCCGTCAGTTCATCCGGATCATAGAACATCGGTCCATAGGGCAGATATTTAAAGATCTGCTCCATCAGTGTATCCACGTTATCGCCTGTCTTCGCAGAAACCGGAACGATCTCTGCAAAATCAAGCTCTTTGCTGTAGGTATCAATAAATTCTAAAACTTCATCTTTCTCTACCGAATCCGTCTTATTCATCGCAAGGATCACAGGAAGATTGATCTTTTTCAGTTCTGAAAGGATATACTGCTCTCCTTTTCCGATGAAATTGGATGGCTCCACCAGCCAGAGGATCACATCGGCATCCTGGATCGTGCGGAGTGCAGCCCCAAGCATATACTCACCCAGTTTATTTTTAGCGCGGTTGATTCCCGGCGTATCTAAAAAGACGATCTGCCCCCGCTCATCCGTAAAGATGGTCATAATGCGGTTTCTGGTTGTCTGCGGTTTGTTGGACGTGATCGCGATCTTCTGTCCGATGATGCGGTTCATCAATGTGGACTTTCCAACATTCGGGCGGCCAATGATCGCGCAATAGCCGGACTTCACCTGATTGTTATTCATTAACATATCCTGCATATTCAGCTCTTTCCTATTCAAACAGATTGCGGGTTGTCTTAAATAAATCTTTTTCTTCTTCGATCTTTTTCTCGTTTCCGATCACGCAGATATTTCCTTCTGCTAAGGCACGTTTAATGAACGGCGCAAGTTTTCGGATATCCTCCTGCGTGCAGTCGATCGTCGCACTTCTGATTTTCTGTGCTTCCTCGAGTGTCATGTCCGCAATATAAGCACTCATATCACGGCTTCCTTTTCCTACCGGCGTGAGCGGCGTATCAACCGAACTCATCGTTCCGATCACAAACTTCGTCATCTCACGGTCATCCGCATCAAAGTTTTCCAGATATTCCGGGATTCCCTCGAAAATATCGTTTGAACGGCTGAGATTCGGGTCGCGATATGTCACAAAAGTGCTTTCCCCGTTTAAAGAGGAATTACACATAACGCCATATGCTCCGCCCTGCACGCGGATATTAAACCAGAGATAATCATAACTCATGATCGTACGGAACACACGCATTGCTCCCGCAAGTTCTGCTCCATCGTCGGCATATCTTCCCGCACGCGCAACATACTGGATTCCGGCTGAAGTTTTAAAGCCTTCATTCTTCTGCTCAGGAACCATGTCATCGAGATACTGATAACGACGGTCCTTTAAAGGCAGACGCTGCTCTCTCTCAGCAGGTTCTCCGGCATGATTTTTTAAGAAGGCAGCGAAGGATTCAAAGCGTGTTTTAAACAGTTCATAACCTGCTTCATCTCCTGTAAAGCTGACCAAAAGTCCATCATGCTGTAAGATCATACTTAAAATATCCTTGATATTTTGAACCAGCTCTTCCTTACGCTCTTCAAAATTACTTTCTAACTGTTCAACAAATTTATAAAACTCAATACCATTGATCTGTTCTTTTATGTAGCCGGACTTCGAATAATAGGAAGCAGCTCTAAGAGATGCAGCAACATGACCTGCGCTGTTAAGGCTCATCTGCAGACGGCTCTTAAGTTCTGCAATGATCTCATATAATCTTTCGGTATCATCATATTTGCTGCTTCCGATCATCTCCTTAACCAGAACCAGAGCCTTTTCCATATTACCGTAAAGGCATCTTAAAGAAATATCAGAAAGCAGGGAGATCTTTTCCTTGTCTTTTCTGCTTCCGTAAATGCCTGTTTCAAATGACAGACCGCCTGTATAGATATTTACTTCATTGTTCAGATCCGAATACGTATATTGATCCGTATCTACAAAACTGAAGATGGATTTTAAAAGGCTAAGATACGGCAGTTTTTCAGGCGCTACCTGGTTGCTGTCAAAGATCAGATTGATATAGGCAATGCCATTTGTAAAATAGTCATGAAAAACAACAGGAATGCCCGCAATTTCACGCTCGTCATTTTTATAGCCTTCCGACTCTCTTCTTAAATCGCTTCTTTCAAGCAGAGGGATCGTTTCAATTGCTTCCTTGCTGTCCGGAGCCTCCTGAAAAGCGGCAAGAGCCTTACTCTCTTCAACCAGTTTTTCCACTTCTTCTTTTGATAAACTTGCTTTAAAATCTGCAAGTTTTTTCTTTGTTTCTTCGTCTCTGGCTGCTGTGAGGCCTTTTTCCGGAACCAGGCTTAAAACAGAACAATGTGCATTATCCAGCAGATACTTTTTGATCAGTTCTTCATAATAATCGCTTTCAATCTTGTCCCTTAAGAAACGGAAGGTTTCTTCGCAATCAATATGAAGGGTCGGCTGGTTCTCATCATAGATCCAGCTGTCTAAAAGATTAAGACCATAGATCAGGCCTTTCGGATAGCCTCCAAAATCTGCTTCTTTATATTTGAACTCCAGCTGGTTCAGGCTTGCTGTCAGGCTCTTTTTATTAAGGCCTTCATTTGCAGCCTTTTCAAATTCCTCGCGGATGATCGCAAGGAATTCTTCTTTCTGGGAAACTTCTGCGTTTTTTGCAATGATATTAAAATACGGCTG
>CAMODY010000144.1 GCA_946611595.1 uncultured Clostridia bacterium
TATGTATAGTAGTAGGAAGTGATCGTTGTTGTAGCGGTTGCCAGCATAAAGTTGAACAGGTTGATGATCAGAGCGCCCCAGAGCATCTTGTTGCCCTTGAAGACTTTGAACTCATCTTTCAGTTTCAGCTTCTCAGCCGGGTTATCAGTAGTAACTGATTCCTGTGCCCATTTCGCTTCTGTTGAACGCTCCTTGCTGGTGAAGCATGCATATGCCTGGAATACCAGAGTCATGAGCGCGATGATGATTGCTGCCCACATGAAACCTTTTCTGTCAAGAGGAGAATCGCCAAGTGCCAGAATCAGGTTGATTCCCATATAGGAAACAACGATACCTGCGACTGCCATAGCAATGTGTCTCCAGGTAACCATGGTTCTCTTTTCCTTCGGGTCATCTGTGCAGACTGCCGGCTGAACGGACAGCCACTGATAGTTAACAGTTGCAAAGATGGAACCATAAAGGATGTACATGATATATGCAAACAGGACTGCTGCTGCACTTCCAACTCCTATATTGCCTGGAATTGCGAAGACAAAGATGAATGCAGCGGTCGTCGGAAGCAGGGATCCCATGTACCATGGTTTAAATTTACCAAAACGGTTCTTCTTCGTACGGTCAGCAATCATACCAAAACCAATGTCTGTGAATGCATCAATGATCCTGCATATCAATGTCATCGTACCGATTGTCAGGGCATTAATGCCCATGGTCTGGGTGAGATACAGAACCATGTAGGAAGCTACGAATGTATTCTGGATCGTATATCCCATTTCGCCCATTGCAAAGCCGAGATAATGGTACCACTTCATTTTGTTTGTGTTTTCCATAATTTTTCCCTCTCTCTATATTTCAATTACGTCTGCAGATGCCGGATGTGCGGCACCTGCAGAATTGCCAACACAATGAATCTCTAAGCCTGTGCTTTCGGCTGCTTACTTGGTGGTTTAACCAGGAACTCTTTCTCAAGCGGCTTGTAAGACTTTCTGTTTTCCTGAATCTGAGGAAGCTTATCCTTGATCGCCATTCCGACCTCGAAGACCTCATCATCGTGATCTTTCAAGCCCTGGAAAAGATGTCTGGAGCGGCTCATTTCCTCTTCTGTGAAGGTGAATTTCACTTTGCCATCTTCTACGCTGACTTTTCCGTCAATACCGCAGATCGCGCAGGAAACCTTGTCAGAATCCGGATAGAACATCATCAGGTTCTGATGGCACATCGGGCAATATCCTTCCGGTCCATAGTATGGTTTCTTGTGGTCGATCGCATCGTTCAGTTCATAAGGAACATCTACTTCAAAGCTCTTGACCATGTTTCTTCCAAGCTGTCTTGCCTGCTCGATCAGATCCGGGAAGATGGTTGCTGCACCATCTTCAGCAACGCCTGTAACATTCATCTGATCGCAGACATTAAACTGAGCCGGGAACATCAAGGTCTGCATGGAAGCTAAGCAAAGGGATACCCAGTGCTCTGTGGTTGCGCCGCCGACAGAGATCATTGCACCGACTTTTCTTCTGAAGATACGCTCATCGATCTCCATGTCACCGAATTTGTCTGTCAGGTCGTTCTTAACCATCTGTTTCATCTTCCAGTTGCAGGCAATATCAACTCTCGGTCCCATGATACGGTCACGGATTGCGATCAGCTGTCCCGGAGGAGTCAGTGAATAGCACGGTGCTGCAAGCAGGAATCCGTCTGCATCGAACAGCTTGTTGTACAGCCATGCAGCATCATCCTTATAAATGCAATGCTCTGCACCTTTCATGATGACCGGACATGGCCAGCATACTGCGCAGGAATGAATCTCAAGATCTAGCATACGGATCATTTCAACTTCTGCGCCAAGCTCTTTTGCTGCATTCAGCGCTTCCATTGTGAAGATCTCGCAGTTGGCGTTTCTTCTTCCTGCTGTTAAAGCAACAATTTTCATATATTTCTCCTTTCTTACCAGAGCGATGCCGGCAGTTTAATATCAATACAACGTTTCGGACAATTCATCCAGCAGATGCCGCAAAACCAGCACTCTCCTTCATACTTGAGGTACGGATATCCTTCTTCATTCACTGCAAGGACATCTTCCGGGCAATTGTCATAGCACTTCATGCATTTGATGCATTTTTCATTTTCGATCTTTACGACTTTCATTTTATTTGCCCTCCTCTAAATATTCCGGTTTCAGCTCCGGTGCGCGCATCAGTTCGATCGTATCCTTTCCATCTACCAGACGGCAGATAGAAATGTGGTTATCGTTCTCCGGATTTCTTTCCGGATAATCGTTTCTTAAGAAGTTACCTCTGGATTCTTTTCTTTCCATGCAGGCATTGAAATGAAGGACACTGCCGTCAAAGATGTTGCGGACCTCGATGCAACGCATCAGATCATGCGGAGTCTTTGCCATAAGATGCGGCATAAAGTGTTTCTTCAGGGAGCCAAGTCTCTTTAAACCTTCTTTCAGCTTACCTTCAGAAATATGCATGCCGACGTAGCGGTCATTGATATAACGGATAGAGCTTTCCATTTCCATCGGTTCTGTTCCATCTTCTTCGAACAGCGGTGCATAGACCTCATCGATTACATCCTGAACATGCGCATAATCAACTTCTGGTTCTGCTGCTGTCGCGCAATACTCTTTCATCTGGTCGCCAACGATGATACCGCTGATGCAGGCAGATCCGCATCCGCCAAGACCTAAAACAGTATCGCCACCACAGAAGAGGCCTTCAACATCGGTCTTGAAGTTTTCATCTGTGAAGACACCGGAAAGACCATAGAAACCGAATCTTCTGTTTTCCATCAGCTCATATCTGTGGGTCTTCGGATTGAATCCTCTCTGTGCTCCAAGATACAGGGAAACAAAGCGCTCATCTGAGATGCAGACTTCATTTCTTCTCTGATATTCATCGTTAAAGTGTTCGATCGTGCAATAGATCGGATCTAAGCCGGCTTTTTCGATCTCGTCATACATTTTTGCTGTCGGGAACGGGATCGGTTCGCCCTTTGCATTCATCCACTGACCGCGGATACCGTCGCCATGGTCGATGGAACCGAACGGGATCGTGATATCGTCACGGATACGATAGTTCCAGTTTGTTGCAATATCCATGTTGCAAAGGCCTGCGCCAACTTTATAGCAGGCATTGAAACCATCACCGGAGATGCTGCCCGGATGTCCATGGAAACGCATTTTATATTTCCAATGCATCGGAGTCTCAGAAGTATAGTTTCTTGCCAGGTTACAGGTAGAAACCATAACTGCTTTTGCTTTTACGATGCTGAATTCACCGGTACGTACGTTGAAGGCAGTTGCGCCGCAGACTTTACCATTCTTATCTGTCAGAAGGTCGACCATCATGGTTCTGTCAAGAACCTGCACACCAACTTCACGGCATTTCTTTGCCATAACAGGTTTAACGTCCAGCCAGTGAACGCCGATCATGATCTTCTTGCCGAACCATCCGTTACGGACCCAGTGATAATCATCATTGTCTTCCCAGCGCATCGGATAGCCCCAGCGGTTCATATGATCCAGAGCCCACCAGCTTTTTGCGCCTAAGATATAGCCTACGTTCGGATTCATCAGCGCACCCGGTCCACCGAGAAGCTCATGACGTCCCATAAAGAATTTTACATAGTCGAGATTGCTGACACCTTCTCTCGGGAAGTCCATAACATGGTCCATACCCATTCCTGAGTGTCCGCTTCGATCTGTTTTTGCTTTCTCTAAGATGATGGTTTTTACGCCTTCCTCTGCTGCTTTGATTGCTGCAGAACATCCGGCGTCGCCACCGCCGACTACAAGGAAGTCGCACTCATAAACTTTCACATCTTGAGCATTCGGTTTTGTGATCATTTATTTGCCCTCCCTTTCTTTCATAAATGCATCCCAGGCTGCATTGGTCTTCTGTGTAATCTTGTCGAACTTGTCGATTTCGCCCTGCTCGAACTCTTCATCGCCGTAACGGCAGGTACGGACATAATCCGGTTTTACAAGGACCAATGCATCATGGTAGCTGATATCGAGTTCTTCTGCTTTTTCCCGAACCAGCTTGAATAATGGAAATTCGAAGTTTTCTTCTTCGTATACTCCACCACCGTAGTTTTCGTCCATA
>CAMODY010000145.1 GCA_946611595.1 uncultured Clostridia bacterium
CAAATAAGAAAAAAAGAGGTATTTAAAAATGGCTGGTTACAAAATCACAAAAAAAGACGGATACTATACTTACACAGCACCGGGTCACAACGAGTGCAAATGCACAAGACTTCATGATCCGCAGGATGTTGAGAATGGTCAGCTTATCAACGGCTTAACTCACTTCCTTCCAGCAGGCGGCGGCACAGAGTTCGCAGCTAACCCGGCTGAGTCTATCTACTACATCCTTCATGGAACAATGAAATTCAAAGGCGAAGATGGCGTTGAGACAATCCTCGAGGCTGGTGACAGCGTTCACATCGCAGGCGGTTCTCCGAAATGCGTAACAAACGTTGGCCCTGACACAGCTCAGATGCTCGTTATCCTTCTGCCTCCGGCAAAATAGGATTTTAAAACCAATCTAAGATGATTCAGGCAGAGGTTTTCCTCTGCCTGTTTTATTTTGTGCGTATCCATCAATTATCCATTTTACCTTTATTTGCGTTATAATATGCGCTATGGAAGCTCAAGACATCACTAAACAGAACCGAAGAAAACTTCTGATTAAATATCTGACCCCAACGATTCTCAGCTACTTAAGTATTTTCCTCTTTACGATCGTTGACGGGATCTTTGTAGGGCAGGGCGTAGGCGTTGATGCACTTGGTGCTGTCAATCTTGTCTTCCCTTATGTCATGTTCTTTAATGCTTTCACGATGCTGACAACGATCGGAGGGCTTACGATCTGCGCGATCCGTTTCGGAAGAGGAGATAAAGAAGGCGCCAACCAGGTATTCATGCACTCCTTTATCATGACATTGGTGGTAAGCATCATTTTCTTTGTCCTCGCTGTTTTCTTTACAGAACCATTGTGCCGCTTAATGGGAGCAAATGACACCTTCCTTCAGATGGCGAAAGACTATCTGTTCTGGTATGGCATCTTTATGATTCCCTGCGGTCTTTTGATCACCTTTAATGGTTTTTGCAGAAATGACGGCCGCCCGGCCTTGGTCAGTGCAGGCGTTATTGTAACGACTGCGCTGAATGTCATCGGGGACTGGCTTTTGATCTTCCCTTTACAGATGGGGCTTAAAGGCGCTGCAATCGCAACCGGCGTTTCACAGACGATCGGTCTTTTGATCGTGCTTTCCCACTTCGTTTTGAAAAAAGGAGCCCTGACTTTCCACAAGGAAAGATGGGACTGGAATCTGACAGGCAAGATCCTGCTTCGCGGACTTCCGGAATGCATTTCCCAGTTCTGCGTGCCGCTCACTACGATCCTTACCAATCATGTTCTGGTGGCAATGCTTGGGGACAGTGCGGTTAACGCCTATTCCATCATCTGTTATGTGTCCTGCTTTTCCGTTGCAATCTTTGCAGGATGCGCGGAAGGACTTCAGCCGCTCTTTGGTCAGTGCTATGGATCGGATAATGAAACGGAGCTTAAGTTTTATAAACGGGCCGGCATCTGGATCAGCGGGATCGGATCCGCTATTATCACAGGCATTATTATCGCCCTGACACATCCGATCTGCATCCTTTATGCAGCCGATGCTGAGACCATGGCAGTGACGATTCCTGCGCTTCCTGAATATGCATGGGGCTTTGTCATGCAGGCGTTTAATGTCGTGATCAGCGCTTATCTATATTCTACGACCCGAACAAAGCAGGCGATCATCATCAACTGCCTTCGAACCTTCGTGGTCAATGTCCTGGTCGTTCTTTTGCTGCCTCAGATCTTTCCGCCGCAGATCATCTGGTTTACTTTTGGCATCTACGAGGCGATCGTTTTGATCGTGGCAGTGATCCTGATGCAGACCTCAGACCGAAAAGGGATCATAGGACGTGCGCGAGAGTAGGGCTCTTAGATAGAAATGTAAGAGTTTATTCTTTTGAGCAAGAGCATAAGAGGCTTCCAAATCAACAGAAATCAAATCATTGTCGTTTGAAATGAACGAAAAGAATCGTTATAGTATCTATAGCGTTTTTTATTGTGTACAAATACATTTTAATAGTAGAAAGGGTAAACGAATATGAATCCAATGAATCAAACAACGCTTCATCCGTACTCAAGAAGCGTATCCATCATCGGTGTAGGATGTACTCCGTTCATGTATACGCTGGACAACCCGGAAACTGCTGGCCTTACAGAGGGTGAGCTTTTCGGATATGCTGCTTACAAAGCAATGGAAGATGCCGGAATTGGTCCGAAAGATGTAGATTACTACTTCCATGGACAGGCTAGCCCATTTAACGGATCCAACTACATCACACCGAACCTTCAGGTTTCTGAGTGGTTTGGTATGAGAGGTAAAGGCTCCATCCACCATTCCGAAGCATGCTGTACAGGTTACCTTGCTCTTGAGCAGGCAGTTAACGCTGTAGCATCCGGAAAATATAATGTTGTTCTTTCCGGCTGTGTTGAGTTTGGTGATGCAATTGCAGACCCGAATAAACCGGCTCATATCAGAAAGAAATTCGATGATCAGCTGTTCCAGGAATCCTTAAAATGGATCTACGACAGAGCATACACAAGAGCTATGATGTGCGGACCGAACCTTCACCAGGACGACGGTGCTGCATGGTATCAGGCTGAGTATGGCTTAACAGATGAGCAGATGGATGACACTCTGATCTGCATGGGTATCAACAGCAGAAGAAGCGCTGCTAAGAACCCGCTTGCTCTTGCAAGAAAAGAGTATGCTGAAATTGCAAAAGAAAATGGCTATGACGATGTCATGGAATACATGAAGTCCTTCTTCAATCCGAAGATGACCGGATATTTAAGAGCTTCCGGACTCGAGCTGAAATGCGACGGTGCTGCAGCACTTATCGTATGCCCGACAGAGATGGCTTCCCAGTTCACAAACAAGAAACCGATCGAAGTTCTTGGAATCGGTAATGCAACCCGTGAAGCAAACCAGCCGCACGTAGAGCTCCTTGGAACCCGTGAAGCAGTTCGTCAGGTTTATGAACTGACAGGAGTTAAACCGGAAGAAATCGATCTTCTTATGGCAAACGACTTCTTCATCACTTCCCAGCTGATCGCAGCAGAGGAGACCGGATACCTTCCAAGAGGTGAGGGATGGAAATACTTCATCGAAGGACGTACCGCATATGATGGAGATAAGCCGATCAATACCAACGGCGGAAGATGCTCCTTTGGACATGCACACGCAGCCAGCGGTGTCGCAGATATCTATGAAGCTGTCATGCAGATGCGCGGTGAGTGCGGCGAGAGAAACGTTAAGAAACTTCCTAAGACTACAATGATCCGTGGTTTCGGCGGCGCTCAGAACCTTGCAGCAATCATCTTACGTACGAAAGAATAAGGAGGTCTATCATGGGCGTTAAATTAGAAAGAATCGTTAAAACATATTATGATAAATTAGATGAAGGCAAGATCATGGGCCGTAAATGCAAAGACTGCGGCGCACTTGAATGGCCACCACTCTTAGGCTGCAACACCTGCGGAAGCACAGAGATGGAATGGGTTGAGATCAGCGGAAAGGCAAAACTGGTTCAGTTCGTAATGCCGTCCCCGATCACAAGAAAACCGGAAATGGATTTCATCAAACCATACGCTCTCGGTGTTGTTGAGCTTCCGGAAGGACCGGCTGTAAACGTTATGGTTCGCGGAATCGATCGTAAGAATAAAGACATCGTTCGCGGCCAGATGCCGGTTGATGTTCATGCAACCATCGTTCAGAAAGACGAAGACTACAAGACCGTTATCTTCGATCTGGATGTGGTTCCGGAAGGAGTAAAAAAAGAAAGAAAGCATAAAGCTGAATAATAAGATTGGCGATTTGCTGTCTACAAAAATAGGGATTATAATAAACCGGTCGGGATTCTTCCCGGCCGGTTTTTCTGTCTTTATCAGCGTCATCGCTGCTATCCTGCAGAAGACCTTTCTGCACTGTATCACAGTTAAATATGGTTTTCTTTTCACAGTTGTTGGAAATTTCAGTGAACCCGCTGATGTCGCTGCCTGAAACTGCGACGAACTTGCTGATGTCGTTTCTTGAAGTGGCGATGTTTCTCTTACTTTTGTTTCTGGTTGGGTGGAGCGATGCTTATACCTGCAAGATCCCGAATCGTTATCTACTGGGGCT
>CAMODY010000146.1 GCA_946611595.1 uncultured Clostridia bacterium
CTCCAAAATCTGCTTCCTTGTATTTAAACTCGAGCTGGTTCAGGCTTGCGGTCAGGCTCTTTTTATTAAGTCCTTCTTTTGCAGCCTTTTCGAATTCCTCGCGGATGATCGTAAGGAACTCTTCTTTCTGCGCAGCTTCTGCATTTTTTGCAATGATATTAAAATATGGCTGGCGGATTCCGTTCTCGTAGCCGGAGAGGATGTCTTTTCCAATCCCGCTTTTCAGAAGCCGGTCGCGGATCGGTGCACCCTGATTATCGACAAGCGCATAAAGGATCATCTGCATTGCATAATACTGATACGCATCCAGATTATCTCCGCAGACAAGGTTATATGCCAGATAGGTATTTTCACTCTCTTCTTCGTTTTCTGAAATCGGATATTTCAGGCAGACATCCTGCATTTCCTTAAACGGTGTTTGCAGTTTTATCTCAGAATCAACCTCAATTGCGTCATACTCATTCAAATACTCGCGGTCTAAGAAACTTAAGCGCTCTTCAATATCCATATCACCATAGAGATAGATGAAGCTGTTCGACGGATGGTAGTATTTCTGATGGAAGGCAATGAAATTCTCATAGGTCAGTTCCGGAATGTGCAGCGGGTCGCCTCCGGACTCTACTCCATAAGACGTATCCGGATACAGGGAATGAAGGATTTCTCTGTCCAAAACGCCTTCCGGAGAGGAGAATGCCCCCTTCATCTCGTTATAGACAACGCCGTTATATTCGATCGGATCTTCTACGCTTTCAATCTTATAGCTCCAGCCTTCCTGGCGCATGATCTCCGGATGCTGATAGATTGCCGGATGAAACACCGCATCCAGATACACATCCATCAGATTGGAAAAGTCCTTCTCATTTCGGCTTGCAACCGGATAAACGGTCTTATCCGGATAGGTCATTGCGTTTAAGAAGGTGTTTAAGGAACCTTTTACCAGCTCTACAAACGGATCCTTCAGTGGATACTTTCTGCTGCCGCAAAGAACGGAGTGTTCCATAATATGGGCAATTCCGGTATCATCTGTCGGCGGCGTACGGAAGCCGATATAAAAGACTTTGTTGTCGTCGTCATTTGACAGGATAAATACTCTTGCCCCTGTTTTTTCATGTTTCAAAAGAAGCGCCTTGCTTTTCAGCGCTTCTATCTCTTTTTCAAATATTGTCCTGTAATTCTTATATTCCATTAAAAACCTCAGATTTATTTTTTATTCTTCTGCAAAGAGGCCTTCCACATATTCATCTACGTTAAATTTGCGAAGGTCTTCTGCTTTTTCTCCATATCCCATATAAAGGACCGGAACCCCCATCTCTTTGGAGATAGCAACCGCAATACCGCCTTTTGCGGTACCGTCCATCTTTGTTAATATGATGCCGTCAACTTTCATGACTTCTTTAAACTGGCGGGCCTGCTCTAGGGCATTCTGTCCGGTCGTTGCATCTAAGACGATCAGATTTTCTCTTCTCGCATCTCCATATTCGCCTGCAAGGATCTTATCGATCTTTCCAAGCTCGTTCATCAGGTTCTTTTTATTATGAAGTCTTCCTGCCGTATCACATAAAAGAAGATCTGCGCCGCGGGCTTTTGCAGCCGCTGTCGCATCATAGATAACAGATCCCGGATCTGCACCTTCTTTTCCAGAGACCATATAGCAGCCTGTTCTGTCTGACCAGATCTTAAGCTGCTCAGCTGCTGCCGCACGGAAGGTATCTGCACCTGCCATGATCACTTTCTTCCCTTTGTCGGAATAAAGCTTTGCAAGTTTTCCGACGCTTGTGGTCTTTCCTACGCCATTGACGCCGATCAAAAGAACAACGCTTTTTTCATTCTCAAAATCATAGGCGCCTTCCGGTATAGTCATGATCTCTTTGATTTTATTCATGACATGTTGCTTTGCATCTTCCTGCGTCTTTACGGTTTTAAACAGTACGTGGGTCTTTAAATTTTCCACTAACTCTTCTGTTGCCGCAGCACCCATATCACCCATAAATAGGGTTTCTTCTACTTCATCGTAAAAATCGTCATCGATTGCTTTTCCGCTCTTAAAAAGCTTTGAAAAAAATCCTGCCATTTTCTATTCCTTTTCTGTTTTATTTCTCGTCTTTTGAATCTGCCTCATCTGCCGCTTCAAAGTCAGATGGTGCTTCGAGTGAGATGGTTCCAAGTTTTGCGTTTCTGAAATTCTCTAAGATGATATTTGCAGCTTTTAAATAGTCGATCTCGCTGCCTTTCATCAGTGCGCCTCTTGCAAGCGCGATTGCTTCAAGTTCAGCTACTTCCGGTTTTCCCGGATACTTGTCATAATCGAGGTCTGTAAGACCATAGTATTCCTTCAGCATTCCCGGATAACGCTCATCAAGCATTTTGATCAGTTCCATGGAAAGTTCTTCAATATTCATGATCTCATCTTTGATCGATCCGATCAGGGCCAGTTTCAATCCAACGCTCTGATCTTCAAATTTCGGCCACAAAATGCCTGGCGTATCTAAAAGCTCAAGACTTCCGGAAAGACGGATCCACTGCTTTCCTTTTGTAACACCAGGTTTATTTCCGGTCTTAGCAGCTGCCTTTCTTGCATAGGTGTTGATGAAGGTCGACTTTCCTACATTCGGAATTCCAACGACCATTGCACGCACCGGACGATTCTTGATTCCGCGTCTTTTATCGCGCTCGATCTTTGCCGCACAGGCTTTCTGCACCTCCGCATTGATCTTTTTCACATCCGAAGGGTTCTTGGAATTGATCACGCAGACATGAAGGCCCAGATTTTTAAAATATGCCTCCCACTGCTCGGTAACGGAAGCGTCTGCCATATCGGCTTTATTCAGCAGAACCAGGCGGGATTTGCTGCCCGCTAATTTGTCGATGTCCGGGTTTCTGCTCGAAAGCGGAATACGTGCATCCAGAAGCTCAATCACGAGATCGATGAGCTTCATATCTTCTTGCATTTGTCTTTTTGCTTTGGTCATATGACCAGGATACCATTGAAAATTCATGGCAGATATTTTACCACAAAGCTCCTTTAAAATCTATGCAAATTAATGCTTTGATCGCTTGCTCCGTTTCGTTTTGGCATAATAAAAGCTGCCACTTGCGTGACAGCCTTTAACTCAATGAAAAGTATGATTAGCGAATAACTTCTTTGACCTTTGCGCTCTTTCCTACTCTGTTTCTTAAGTAGTTCAGTTTTGCTCTTCTTACTTTACCTCTTCTAACAACTTCGATCTTCTCGATTGTCGGAGAGTGAAGCGGCCAGGTCTTTTCTACGCCAACGCCGTTGGAGATTTTTCTTACTGTAAAGGTTTCGCGGATTCCGCCGTTCTGTCTCTTCAGAACTGTTCCTTCGAATACCTGTACTCTTTCTCTGTTACCTTCCTTGATTTTTGCAGATACTCTGACAGTATCTCCAACTTTGAATTCGTCAACGTTTTCTTTACGCTGAGCGTCTTCGATCTTTTTGATAATTTCGTTCATGTGCGTGACCTCCTTATAAAATTTCGATGTTCTTAATACTTAATCGGCCGTTCCATGAACGCCTCGTAACAGCGGACCATCTGTTTCACAGCGTGAATTAGTTTATCACAAGGAAATGCCCGTTGCAAGCACTATTTTCAATATTTTATGCAACCCAGCGAATGATCTGTTCCGTTACAAAAACAGCCGCACAGGCGATCAGCGCAACAGTGATCATGCTGCGCTCAAAGTAGGCAGCAACGCAGGCCGCAACAAAGCCAACAATACCTGAAATCAGATACGAAGTTGCCCCTAAGATTGCCGGGAAGGTCATCGCAGCCAGGCAGGCATATGGCATGTAATATAAGAACGACTTAACAAAGGTATTCGTGATCTCCTTACGCATAAGCAAAAGCGGAAGCGCACGCACCAGATAAGTCACAACAGCCATCACGAGAATATACAAATAAATACTAATCTGCATTTGTGCCCTCCTCTTTTATAGGATGGAGGATCGCTGCCAAAGCAGATACCAGCACCGTTATGATAATGATCACAAAACCGGAGGAGATTTTGTTCAGCCCCGGAACATACTTAA
>CAMODY010000147.1 GCA_946611595.1 uncultured Clostridia bacterium
GCGGATAAAGCGCTTCGCCCGTTCCCGGTTGGACTGGGTCTGAACATTGCCAGAAGATTTATGCTGAAGAAAAAATAGGAGCTGAAAATGAAACGAATCATGCTGCGCTCGGTCTATGATGCTTTCGATTATGTGATGGCACACTATGCACCGTTCGGGATGGAAGAGATGGCAGAGAAGAAAGATACCTATGCCGTGATCTCCATTCAGGACACACATACTGAAGGCTTTGGCTTTGAGTTTAAGAAAAACAAATACTGCAAAGATGTTCTGACCTTGTACTTCGATGACATTGTAAAAGAGGTCGAAGGCGCAGTAATGTTTAATAAAGAGCATGCGGAAAAGATCATCAAGTTCGTGAAAAAGAACAAGGCCGTCGATACGCTGCTTGTGCACTGCTACGGAGGCGAGTCACGCTCCAGAGCCGTCTGCGCATTCGTTGCAAAAATGCTTGGCTCCGATAACTCCAAATATTTTGAGACCGGCCATCCAAATCAAATAGTCTATGACACACTGATGAAAGTGTGGGAGAACTAATTCCCAAGCATAAAATCCACAAACTGCTGTGCGGTTCTTCCGCTTCTTCCGCCGTGGCGGATCTCCCACTGGTCTGCTTTATGCAGCAGTTCTTCTTCTGAAATAGAAAGTTCCGGGTGCTGTGCGGCCAGCGCCAGAATAATGTTGTAATACTCCTGACGGTCCGGCTTGAAGTATCCGATCGCAACACCGAAACGGTCGGAAAGCGAACGGCGCTCTGCCATTGTATCAACCGGATGCACATCGTCCTCTTCAATCTCCGTGCGGTCACTGAAGGTCTCGCGCAGGAGATGTCTTCTATTCGACGTAGCATAGATTAAAACGTTCTCAGGTTTCACTTCCAGATCACCTTCAATCACGGCCTTTAAATATTTGTATTCTGTCTCCGCTCCTTCAAAAGAAAGATCATCCATATAAATGATAAAACGGTAGTTGCGGCCTTTGATGATACTGATGATGTCACGCAGATACTGGAACTCATGCTTATAAACTTCGATGATGCGAAGGCCTTTTTCATAGTAGTGGTTGATCAGCGCTTTGATGCTGGTGGACTTTCCGGTGCCGGCGTCGCCATAGAGCAGAACGTTGTTTGCCGGGCGTCCTTCAAGAAACGCCTCTGTATTTTTGATCAGCTGTTCTTTCTGAATTTCATAACCAACGAGGTCATCCAATACAACATTGCTGGTCACGGTGATCGGAACGATAAGGTCGGCATTCTTTTTTGCGGCTACGGAAACTTCGGATCCTCCGGAAAGAGCGGAGGTAGCAATGGTCCGTGAATAATTTGTATTGATGCGGAACGCCTTATTCATACCAAACTGACCAACACCATATTTTTTATAGAACTCCATAACAGCATCATAGAGTTCTTCTTCATTTGTCGTTTTTTCGATTGCCTCAGAAAGTTCCTGGATGCGGACACTGACGTTGCGGTTATAAACGTGTTCCTTCTTTTCGACGGAATTGTAATTCTGGATCAGTGTGAAGCAGGAAAGGTCCAGTTCTTCCTCCATTAAAGAAAAGTCATAGTCTAAGAGTTTGCGGAAAATGGAAAAATCATTTTTAGCAAATTCATTAACGGTGCCATCGATGGCGCCTTTCTTTTCGGCAACTAAGGTGAATGGCGTCTCCGTCATTGCCAGAAGAAACGCCAGGTAGTTGTGCCATAGGTTTTTGTCAAAGCCGTAAGTCGTGGCGGTATCAAGCAAGCGGTGGATCTCCTCTAAAATACGGTTGGAAAGATCCGCTTTGTCAAAATATCCGGAGTCGAACTCTTTGCAGATTTCGGAAAGACGGTAAAGAATACTGTCTTTTCCGATGTTGCGGTATATGATCAATTTTGAAACAAGATTGTGCATGTTACTTCCTCTCTATGCTGCAGCTTTGCTGTTGCAATTTTGCCGTTGCTGTCTTTCGGAGTTTCATTTTCAATGGTTTCTGTTCTTTGTGTACTCTAACAATATATTCTAACTTTTCTGGACATCAGAGACAATGCCTAATTGAGGTTCTGTATCTTTGGGAGGTTCTATTGTACAATGATTTTATGTTTGAGTATTTTTTTACTTATGGATCTGAACTTCCGAGCGGCGTGGGTTTTCCGATGTTCGGCTTGGCGCATTTTATTTGGCTTGCGGTCGGGATCGTCCTGACCGTATTGCTTGCAGTCTGGTATAAGAAGGCGGGCGGAACGCGAAAACTTGACCTTATTTTTGGAATCATTACCATGGCACTGCTTGTGGTTCGTTATATTTATCTGGCAATCACAAGGCATCTGGATGTCTATGAGCTGCCGTTTCATCTGTGTGCTCTGGCGGGCATCTTTTGTTTTGTTCACTGCTTTATAAACTGGGACTGGATGGGGCAGGTGCTTTACTGCCTTTGCCTGCCGGGAACGATCGTCGCTTTAATCTTCCCTGATTGGAACTACTATCCACCAATCCACTTTATCACGATTCAGGGATTCTTATTCCATTTTGCGGTTGCCCTTTACGTAATCTGTCAGCTGATCTCAGGACGTATCGTGCCGAATATCCGAAAGCTCTGGAAGGTCTTTGTATTTCTTGCAATTACCGTTCCTCTGCTTTATATTTTCAATAAACATTTTGACACAAATTATTTCTTTGTGAACGTTCCTTCGAAGGGATCGCCGCTTGAGTGGATCGCATCGTTTATGGGAATTCCAGGTTATCTGCTTGGATATGGAGTTTTAGCCGTCTTGATCACCTCGGGGCTTGACCTCTTATATATGGCGATTCGCCGCAGTGTGAAAAAGGACAATATCAAAGTAAGGGAGAAAAGATGATCTATATTATCCGCCATGGACAGACAGAAATGAATCAGGCAAATGTTCTGCAGGGACGAAGCGATCGTCCGCTGAATGAAAACGGAATCGAGCAGGCAAAAAGTGCAGCAGAACGCTTAAAGAAGCAGGGCATTGTATTTGATAAGATTTACTCGAGCCCTTTGATCCGTGCGGTTCAAACAGCGAAACTTGTAGGCGGAGAGCTGCTTCCTTTAGAGGTGGATGAGCGCCTGATCGAGATGGACTATGGACCGTATGAGGGAATGGATCTTAAAAAGCCGGCGCCGGAAGTTATCCACTTTTTCAGTGACTTTCAAAATAACCCGGCACCGGACGGCATGGAACCTTTGGACGAAGTTGTAAAACGTTCGGGAGAGTTTTTAGAAGAGATCAAGGAAGAAGCGGAAAAATATACAATCCTGATCTCTACGCATGCGATCGCGATGAAGGGGCTTTTAGAGTATCTGACGCCAAATTCAAACGGCGCATACTGGTCAAAGTATATCGGAAACTGCGAAGTGTATTCGGCGGAAGTGAAGGACGGAGCCTACACAGTGCCTTTGCCGTATCTGACGGATGTAGAACATCATTTATAGGAGAAATAAACAATGTTACATTTTGAAAGTGACTACATACAGACAGCACATCCGGAAATCCTGGAATACTTTGCCAGCATTGGTGATAAAAAACTGACAGGATATGGAACGGATGAAATCTGCGAAAGCGCAAAAGAAAAGATCAGAGAGGCATGCGGTTGCCCGGAAGCGGAAATCTTTTTCCTGACAGGCGGCACCCAGTCGAACATGGTTGTGATCCGCTCGCTTCTGAATCTTTATGAAGGAGTAATCGCAGCAGAGACGGGACACATCGCAACCCATGAAGCCGGAGCGATTGAATCTTCCGGACATAAAGTTCTGCCGCTTCCGAACCATAACGGCAAAGTGGAGCCAAAAGAAGTTCGCGCTTTGCTTGAGACTTTTTATGCTGATGAAACGCATGAACATATGGTAAAGCCGGGCATGCTTTATATCTCCCATCCGACAGAGTATGGAACGCTCTACAGCAAGAGCGAATTAAAAGAGCTGCATGAAATCTGCAGTGAATATAAGATCCCGCTTTATATGGACGGCGCGCGACTGGCTTATGCTTTGGCTTCAAAAGATAGCGACGTCAGTTTAAAAGATATCGCAGAGTATTGTGACGC
>CAMODY010000148.1 GCA_946611595.1 uncultured Clostridia bacterium
GAGTTTTAATTAGTACTCACAAGTCTTATTGATCGTGCATCAAATTCCAGGGCTTCGTGTGAAACAGCACCTTCCCTACTCCCGGGATCAGACTTAAGACCCAGGTCAGGAGAAAGCTGATCAGATAAAGACCTATTGCACACAAGACCGCCATACCTGGTCCATGAAGGATATCTCCCGCGATCCTAAGCAGCGGCATTAAAAACATGACATGAAGCAGATAGATTCCAAAGGAACATTCGGAAAACTTTTTGCAGCACTTTTTAAATCCGCTGACGATTCTTATCCTCTTCAAAAGGGCGAACGCAGACGCAGAAACGATAGGAAGCAGGAAAAAGTCATAGCCTACAAACAAAGCATCTTTTGCGCTATATAAAACGATCTGCAGCGGCACGGAAAATAGCAGCGAAGCTGCAAGGACCAAAGCGATCGGAAGATATAAGATCTTGTTTTGGAAAAGCAGATCGATCCTATTCTCCCACCTCTTAAAGCAATATCCCAGTAAGACAAAGAGTGCATGCTTGCCTCCTGCAAAGGAGAGGTCTAACTGTGTGACCCAGCGAAATGCCATTGGAATATCCCAGGCGACTTGAAGCAATCTAATTGAGGGGACAATAAAAAAGTATGCATAGGAAATTGCCAGAAGAATGAGGAGCCATCTGCCCGGAATCTTAGAAAGGATCCAGCCAAGCAACGGAAGGAACAGATAAATCCCTAAGATCGCCGGCATATACCAGGTATGGGTCAGTTCTGTATGCTGGATAAAGAAGGCATTCCTCAGATACATCAGGAAGTCAAATCCCGTTTTATTAAAGATCGCCAGGAATACATTGTAGATCAAAATCCAGATCTCCCAGGTAATAAAAAGCGGGAGCAGGTGCTTCAGATAAAAGTTTTTGACATCTTTCCAGCTTTCATACTTTCTTGAAAGCAGCAAAAAACCTGTCAGCATCAAAAAGAACGGCACACCGATTTTTGCAAGAGTAAAAAGGAAGAAACCAAGAGACATCTCACCTATTCCAAGATCATTTCTGGAAAGCAATTGGAAATGGCAGATGAATTCGATCGTGTGATGAAGCACAACAAAAAAAGCCGCAAGCGCGCGGATCAGATCAAGTGATTCGATTCTGTTTTGAGGATTCCCGCCTGTCTGTTCCGTATTCATCCGTTTGATCCCTTCTGCTCCTCTCGTCCCTTCGTTTATTGTCCTATCATACACTATTTTTCTAAGCTTTTCATTCTTATTCCACACATCCTGAAAGCTTTGGGCCCAAAAGGAAAAGGCTTTGGCATTTCATAAAAAATGAAACTGTGGTAGTATTATCAAGAATCAGCAAACAGCGAAAAGGAAAGGATGCATTATGGCAGAAATCAGATGTCCAAACTGCGGAGAAGTTTTTCAGGTCGATGAAAGCGGTTATACCGCGATCGTTCAGCAGGTCCGGGACCAGGAGTTTGACCGGGCTTTAAAAGAGCGCGAAAAACAGATGGAATCTGCACAAAAAGATGCGATCAAAATCGCTGTTATGGAGACAGAACAATCACAAAAAGATGCGCTTGTAGATAAAGAAAAAGAAATCTCCGAAAAAGAAATGGAAATCGCACGCCTGAAAGAAAAGCTGGCCGGGATTGAGGCAGAGAAAAAAATGGAACTTGCCCGTATGGAAGAAAAACTGGCAGGAGCCGAAACCGAAAAAGAACTTGCCATCACCAAAGCTCTCGCGGACAAAGATAAGGAACTCGCCGAAAAAGACCGCGAGATCATAGCACTGAACGGAACAATCGAGACAAACGAGCAAAAAAGCAAACTCAGCGAAACCTCTTTAAAGGAATCCTATGAGGCACGGCTCAAGGGAAAAGACGAAGAGATTGCTTTCTACAAAGATTTAAAAGCAAAGCAGTCCACCAAGATGATCGGGGAAGACTTAGAGCGCCACTGCGAAAACGAGTTTAACAAATACCGTGCGACCGGTTTTAAAAATGCATACTTCGAAAAAGATAATGATGCCAGATCCGGCAGCAAGGGCGATTTCATCTTCCGTGATTTTACTGATGAAGGAACCGAGTTCATCTCCATCATGTTTGAAATGAAAAATGAGATGGATGAGACCGCAAGCAAACACAAGAATGCGGATTTCTTTAAAGAACTTGACAAAGACCGCAATGAGAAGAACTGTGAGTATGCAGTCCTCGTCTCCATGCTGGAAGCCGACAATGACTTATATAATGAGGGCATCGTGGATGTTTCTTATAAATACGAAAAAATGTATGTGATCCGTCCGCAGTTCTTCATCCCGATGATCACACTGCTAAGGAATGCAGCATTAAATGCGGCAGAATACAAAAATGAACTGGCGCTAGTGCGTAATCAGAATATCGATATCACGCACTTCGAAGATGACCTGAACGAATTCAAAGATAAATTCGGCCGCAACGTCCAACTCGCAGGAGAGCGCTTCCAGACAGCGATTGAAGAAATCGATAAGACGATCACACATCTGCAGAAGGTAAAAGAAAACCTGCAGAATTCTGAACGGAACCTGGTTCTCGCCGATAAAAAGCTGGAAGATCTGACCATCAAAAAACTGACCCGCAAGAACCCGACGATGAAAGCGAAATTCGAAGAACTAAACAAAGAAGAAGAGGAATAAGTAAAAGCAAATACCAAAAATGCCGCAGCGAACTGCGGCATTTTTATGATCCAGGTGGAATTCAATTTCAGCTTCCTAAAATGGTTACGATTTCTCCGCTCTTTCTGAACTCATTCATATCGATCAGACGCTGGTTTTCGCTGCCACGAAATTGAAGGCTGATATTTTTCTTCGCCAGAACGAAAGGTCCGTCAACTAAGATATCAATATAGGAGAGCATTTCATCGGTATCTTCTGTATGTTTGCGTCCGCCCGGAAGCAAATCTTCAAGCAGATAGCCCGTAAACGCCCAGATATCCTTTTTTACTTTGCGGTTGCCTTCTTCATCGATCTCATCCGGAAAACGCTCTTTCAGTTTCCTTAAGAACGGCAGAAGGTCTTTCTGGTTTTCTTCTTCAAACGGATCTCCGCCAAGGAGCGTAAGTCCTCTGATATAATCCGGCGCGATCGAATCGATGATCTCATCTTCAATTCTCTCGCTGAAAATTGTTCCGTTTTCAAAATTCCAGGTCTCCGGCTGGAAGCAGCCTTCACAGTGATTTCTGCAGCCGGATACAAACAGCGTTGTCCGCACGCCGGTTCCATTCGCTATATCACAGGTTTTAATTTCTGAATAATACATTTGGTTCGCCTTCTTTACAGAAAGGCGCGCCGTTTTTTCGGCACGCCCTTATTTTATTATTTGTTTTTAGGAGGATTGCTTTACAGATGAAGTACTCTGTCTTTGATCTCCTGTGTTCTGCCCTGGTTCCAGAACTGGGTTCCAATGTAGCCGCAGGTTCTTCTTGCAACATTCATCTTGTCCTGATTGCGGTTTCCGCAGTTCGGGCATTCCCAGATCAGCTTGCCATCTTCATCGCTTACGATCTGGATCTCTCCGTCATAGCCGCATTCCTGGCAATAGTCACTCTTGGTGTTCAGCTCTGCATACATGATGTTGTCGTAAATGTACTGCATAACTGTGATAACTGCATCAAGATTGTCTTTCATGTTCGGAACTTCCACATAGCTGATTGCTCCTCCCGGAGACAGTGCCTGGAATTCTGCTTCGAATTTCAGTTTGTCGAATGCGTTGATTTCTTCCGTTACATGTACATGATAGCTGTTTGTGATGTAGTTTTTATCTGTAACTCCTTCGATCTTGCCAAAACGCTTCTGCAGGCATTTTGCAAATTTATAGGTGGTTGACTCCAGCGGAGTGCCATACAGGGAAAAGTCGATATTGTGTTTTTCTTTCCACTTTTTGCAGGCGTCATTTAAGCGGTACATGATTGCAAGTGCAAAGTCTTTTCCTCCTTCCTGGGTATGGGAGCAGCCTTTCATGTAGTAGGTGCACTCAT
>CAMODY010000149.1 GCA_946611595.1 uncultured Clostridia bacterium
CGAGCGACCGCCATGCTTGCATGGGCGGGCATTCGGCGAAAACGAACAACGAGCGCAGCGAGATGGCGAACTGAGACGAGCGACCGCCATGCTTGCATGGGCGGGCATTCGGCGAAAACGAACAACGAGCGTAGCGAGATGGCAAATTAAGCGAAAGAATTCAGACTGTGCTCCTGACATTGGAGCGGAATCGTATTGTTGAATATTTTTCAGAAAGGAGGAACCTTTATGGCAGCTTTTGAAAGAGTTAAATCCGGTTTTCCGGAAGTAGATAAAATGCTTGATAACATCCGCATGGGTGATAATGTTGTCTGGAGAGTTTCCTCTCTGGATCAATTCCGGACCTTTGCACTTGCTTTTGCAAAACAGGCGGTAAAGGATAAGCGGAATATTCTGTATATCCGCTTTGCGGAGCATGAGCCGATCCTTCCGGAGATGGAAGGCGTGCGGGTCGTACAGATGAAGCTGTCCCATCTTTTTGAGACGTTTACGATCGATATTCATAACCTGATCGAAAAAGAAGGAAGAGATGCGTTTTATGTTTTTGACTGCCTTTCTGAACTGGAGGAGGCCTGGGCAACAGACCTTCTGATGGGGGATTTCTTTCATCTGACCTGTCCCTTCCTTTTTCAGCTGGATACCGTTGCATTCTTCCCGGTGCTTCGTGGACGTCATTCCTTCGATGCGATCAAAAAGATCCGTGATACGACACAGCTGTTCCTGGATGTTTTCCCCGGAAACAGTATGCTTGATACGGATGAATATTTTGTAAGACCGGTAAAAGTGTGGAGGCGTCATTCCCAGACCATGTTTGACCCGCACCGCTTTGTAAAAAGCACAGGGGAATGTTCCGCGGCATCTGAAGGCGTTGAGATCAGTCATTTCTACCAGCAGATGAACCGTGCGGAAACGGATAAAGAAAATCAGAACATCGACAGCTGGGAACGATTTTTCCAACTGACAAAACTGAAATATGATAACGGAATGGATGTTACTGAAGAGTGCAGCAGGATCTGCGATATCATGCTGACCCGTGATGAACGTATGCGGGAACTGATCAAGCAGAATTTTACGGCAGAAGATTATTTTGAGGTCCATTCACGCATGGTCGGAACCGGAATGATCGGGGGCAAGGCCTGCGGCATGCTGCTTGCAAGAAAGATCGTGGAAAACCACAGGCCGGATATCTACAGACGGATCGAGCCACATGATTCCTTCTATGTTGGTTCAGATGTTTTTTATACATATATTGTTGATAACGGCTTCTGGGATCTCAAGATTCAGGCAAAAACAGACGAGGGCTATTTTGCTCTTGCTGAACAGATTTCGGACGAGATCCTTAAAGGAGAGTTTTCTCCAAATATCGAGGATGAATTCCGGAGAATGCTGGATTATTACGGAAATGATCCGATCATTGTCCGTTCGAGTTCGATCCTGGAGGACGGTTTCGGAAATGCGTTTGCAGGAAAATATGAATCTGTTTTCTGCGGATGCCAGGGAGACCTGGAAGAACGCCTATTAGAGTTTGAAAATGCTGTGCGAACTGTTTATGCAAGTACTGCAGGCATTTCCGCCCTGGATTACCGGAAGAGGCGGGGACTCGAAAGATCAGATGAGCAGATGGCTCTTTTGGTACAGAGGGTTTCCGGCTCCCGCTATGAAAAATTTTTTATGCCCTGCGCGGCAGGCGTAGGATACTCGATCAGCCCATACAGAATGGGAACTGAGCATCCGGAAGATGGAATGCTCCGTTTGGTTGCCGGAATGGGAACGGCAGCAGTTGACAGAAGGACCGGCTCCTACCCGAGGATCGTCTCACTGGATGATCCTTCAAAAGTCATGATTACCTCCATTGCAGAGCGTCATCAGTTTTCTCAGAGGCTGGTGGATGTGATCAGTGAAGAGAGCGGGGAACTTGAAAACTGGCAGTCGGATAAAGTGATCAGTTCTCTTCCGCAGTATCAGACAGACCTTTTGTTCTCGCATGATTATGAGGCAGAGCGTTCTTTAAGAGACAGGGGGATCCGCAGACAGATCTATTTTGTTACCTGCGAAGGACTCGTAAAAAACGAAGCACTGATGGACGATATGAGGGGAATCTTAAACCTTCTTCATACCCATTACCGGCATGCGGTAGATATTGAATACACGATCAATGTTGCCCCAAATAGCGACTATGTTGTGGATCTGCTCCAGTGCCGTCCGCTGCAGCAGACAAAAGACGGAGAGTCTGTTATGTTCCCTGATCCATCAGAATATAAGAGCGTTCTGATCGAGACCAAGGGCGTTTCTATGGGATTCTCCCGCAGATTCAGCGCTGATCTTATCGTCTATATTGATGCGATCGCATATTATGAAATGCCTTACGCAGATAAATTCAAAGTGAAATCCGCCCTGTCAGCGATCAACTGGAAGCTTCGGGGACAAAATAAACAGATGATTCTAATTACTCCTGGGAGAATCTGCACCTCCTCACCGGAGCTTGGGGTCCCATCCTCCTTTGCTGAGATCAGCGAATTCGATGCAATTTTTGAAGTGTCGGAAAGCAGGGCGGGTTATATTCCGGAATTAAGTTACGGAAGTCATATTTTCCAGGACCTGGTGGAAAGCGAGATCCTTTATACCGCGATTTTCGAGTCGGAAAGCACACTGCATTTTCATCCGGAATGGCTGATGGAAGGAGAGAATGCCATCAGTAAATATTTTGATCAGGGTGAAGAACTGGAACAGATCGTATTTGTAAAAGAGGCGAAACCCGGCAACGTCAATCTTTATTACGATGTAGCGGAAGAACATCTCCTGATCACAACGTGACATAGGGACGGCAAGGTGAGCCCGTCAGGGCGAGAAGGCAGCCTGGGCTGTTCTTTTGTCACATTTTTCTACTATGAGTTTAAAGGAAGTCTGGATTATGGGTATTCACGAAGAGTGCGGCGTTTTTGGCATTTACACAGCAGATAAAAGACAATTATCAAAAGAGGTCTATGCAGGCCTCTTTTCCTTGCAGCACAGAGGCCAGGAAGCTGCGGGGATCGCAATCAATGAGGACCGGAATATACGGTATAAAAAGGGATTGGGACTGGTTCATGAAGTATTTGGTGAAGGCGAATTAGAGGAGCTTGGCTGCGGCCAGATCGCGGTCGGTCATGTCAGATACTCGACCAGTGGAAGTAATGCAGCGCTCAATGCCCAGCCTATGGTCGTAAAACATATCAAAGGGCAGCTGGCGCTCTGCCATAACGGAAATCTGGTCAATTCCTACGAACTCCGGAAACAGCTGGAACTTTCCGGATGCATCTTTCAGACAACAAGTGATACGGAAGTGATCTCTTATATCGTAACCCAGAAACGCCTTAAGACGCCATCGATTGAAGACGCTGTCTGCGAGGCGATGAAAGAACTAGAGGGCGCATATGCCTTGGTACTTATGAGTCCTGCAAAACTGATTGCGGCAAGAGATCCGCATGGCTTCAGGCCTTTGGTTATGGGAAGAAAGGCTGATGGAAGTTATGTCTTTGCTTCTGAAACCTGTGCGCTCGATGCAGTTTGTGCGAAATACGAAAGAGATGTTGAGCCGGGTGAGATCGTGGTCATTGATATAGATGGCCCCAGATCCATAAAAACACATTGCGGTCAGAAGAAGTCCCTTTGCGTTTTTGAATATATTTATTTTGCAAGACCGGATTCCTATATCGAAGGCGAATCGGTGCATGAAGCTAGAAAACGGGCAGGAGGATTTTTGGCGAAGACCCATCCGGTAGAGGCGGACGTTGTGATCGGCGTTCCGGATTCCGGATTGGATGCGGCCCTCGGATATGCGGAGGAATCTGGCATCTCATATGGAATGGGACTGG
>CAMODY010000150.1 GCA_946611595.1 uncultured Clostridia bacterium
AAAATACTACTTGACAAATAGTACTATGCGACATATAGTATTACACAACAGGAGGTAATCATGGACGCACAAATTAAAAGAGGACTATTAGACATCTGTGTTCTTGCGGCAATTAAATATAGGGATTCCTACGGATATCAGATCATTAAGGACATGAAGCCGTACATGCAGATCTCAGAGTCGACACTCTATCCGATTTTAAGGAGACTTGAGGAAGGAAAATTCCTGAGCGTATATTCCGTTGAGCATAATGGCCGGCTTCGCAAGTACTACCACATCGAAAAGAAGGGTATGAAGCGGCTGGAAGAGTTTACGGATGAGTGGAAGGAGATCATGTCGGTATATTCATTTATTACCAGAGAGTCGGATGCGGAGGATGAAGCATGAACAAGCAACAATTTATCGATGAAATTAAATTAAGAGTAGAGGGACTTCCGGAAGAGGAAGTCACAAAATCAATTGACTACTATAGTGAGATGATCGATGACCGTATTGAAGACGGCATGACGGAAGAAGAAGCGGTCGAAGCGGTCGGAACAGTGGACGATGCAGTCAAGGGGATTCTGGAAAATATTCCATTAACAAAAGTGATCAAAGCTAAGACGAAACCATCCAGAAAACTGAGAGTATGGGAAATCGTGCTGCTAGTTATTGGATCGCCAATCTGGTTTCCACTTCTGGTATGTGCGATTTTGCTGCTCGTCCTATTCTATTGCATCATCTGGATCTGCGTTATCGCATTCTTTGCAGTTGATCTTGCATTTATAGCAGGCGGTCTGGCCGCATTTATCGCTGGCGTCATAGGATTGTTCCATATGGGACCAACTTATCCGCTCCTTGCGATCGGCGCAGGGCTGTTCCTTCTTGGTGGAGGGCTGATGCTTTTGATCCCTTTGATCAAGCTGGCGAAAGTAACCGGAAAATTGGCAAAAGTCATTGTTCTTTGGATCAAATCCTGGTTTGTTCCAAAGAAACCGGCAGTAGTAAAAGAAGAACAGGAGGGCTAAGACATGCGTAGATGGGTAAAGGGACTGTTATTTACAGGGCTTGGAATAATTATCGCCGGAATTATCGTGCTGTTCATAGCATTCGCGATCAACGGCTTCAGCTGGAAGCGTACTCTTCTTCCAGGTCAGCCTAAGAAAGATGCAAAAATCAATACGCTGGAGGAAACCATAAACGAAGAGTTTTCCAATATTAAGGTAGACCTGGGTGCAGCAGATATCAAAGTCGAAAAAGCAGAAGACGGAATCTGCCGCGTCGAATATAAGTATCGCGGAGAAGATCCGCATCTGGAGATTGGAGTTAGCAGTGATGTTTTTCTGGAGATTGGTGGCAGCGGTAATACTTTGGAAATAAAACAGGAAGGTTCTAATGTTGATTTTGACTGGGAACATTTAGATCAGATTCTTGACAATCTTTATAATCAGGTGAATCAGAGTTTTGATAATGAATTGGGAACGCTGGTGATCTATCTTCCGGAGAAAGAATATGAAATTTTTGATATATATACATTAAGCGGAGAAATCGAATCAGTTCATCCTATTAGCTGCAAAGAGGCAAATCTTCATACAGCAAGTGGGGATCTTCAGTTAGAGAATATCAAGGGCAAAAGTATGCTGAATCTTGCAGCTGCCAGCGGTGACCTTTCAATTAAAAATATCGAAGGATTTGAGACAGTCAATATTGCAGTGGCCAGCGGCGACGTAGCAGTTAACAATGCGGCATTCAGTTCTCAAATAAATGCAACAACCACCAGTGGCGAGATGACATTGAATCAAGTCGCTGTCAGTGGAAGTGCAAAGCTTGAATCCACATCCGGTGCGATCAGACTGATCAACACAGAGTTTCAAGAGGGTGATGTCGAAACGACGAGCGGTGAAATTTATCTGGAGTATGCCAAGGCGGAAAAACTCTTACTGAAGACAACTTCGGGAGACATTGTCGGCCGGATCGATGCGGACATCAATGTTCATGGAACAACAACGAGCGGAGATTACAGCGCGCCGAGCGGAACAAAAGGTGAGTGGAGAACCGAGACAACAAGCGGCGATGTAAAACTTGCGTACTAAGTCTGACTAAATGACAAATAAAACGAATGCCTCCCCGAAAAGGGAGGCATTTTTGAATTACGTCAGATATTTTATCTCTCTAAATTGACAAAGAATCAATATCCGTTATGATTATTGGGATGGTTTAAAATAAAGTATCTGTCCGAAAGCAGTGAAAACAATTATATGTACAAGATGCTCTGGGACAGATATATAAGAAAGTAGTAATTCAATGAACGAGAAAGAAAAGAAAGCAATTCCGGAACGCAAGATCATGAAACACAAGTGGTTTCTTTATATGACGGAATTTTTTGCGGGCATGTCGCTGATGGCGGTAGAGCTTGGTGCAAGCCGTCTGTTAGCTCCGTATTTCAGTTCCAGCCAGATCGTCTGGACGATCATTATCGGAACGATCATGATCGCGATGGCGCTTGGAAATGTCTGGGGCGGCCGCAGTGCCGATAAGAATCCGGATCCGAACCGCCTGTATCTGCGCGTACTGATCGCAGCTGTCTGGATCTGTCTGATTCCGGTCGCAGGTAAGTATGTGATTGCAGGAGTGACCGCAGTGCTGGCACTTTTTGTAAAAGCAAACTTTCTGGTCTGGGCGGCCTTTGCATCCTGTATGATCCTCTTTGTGTTCCCGCTATTATTGCTAGGAACTGTAACACCGTCTCTTGTAAAGTATACGGTTGGAACTCTGGAAAACAGCGGCAAGACAGTCGGTGCACTCGGTGCGCTTAATACGATCGGCTCCATTATCGGAACCTTCCTTCCGACCTTTGTTACGATCCCGGCTGTCGGAACTTCAGTGACTTTTTTGATCTTCGGCGGCATCCTTCTAGTGATCGCGCTGATCTATTTTATAACGGAAAAAGCAAAGCTCGTGCATGCAGCAGTTGCAGCGGTGATCTTCATCTTATGCTGCATCTTCGGACATAGTACTTCTTTTGCCTTCTGGCAAAACGATCTTTTGGTCGAAGATGAATCCATTTATAATTACCTGCAGGTAAATGAGGATGACCGCGCAGTTTATCTTTCCACAAACGTTATGTTTGGAGTGCAGTCGATCAAGATGAAAGAAGATGGGCTGACCGGCATGTATTATGACTATGCGATGGCAGCACCTTTTATGGCAGGGCTTGATGAGCAGGCGAAGGGCGATGTGCTGATCCTAGGAATGGGAACCGGAACCTATGCAACACAGGGGCTTAAGTATTTTGATGGTCTCAATTTCTCCGGCGTAGAGATTGATGAAAAGATCGCAGCTCTTGCAGGAGAATACTTTGATCTTCCGGAGAATGTTGAAGTTACGGTTGCAGACGGCCGCTCCTGGCTTGATGCTTCCGATCAAAAATATGATGTGATCATGGTTGATGCTTATCAGGACATCACGATCCCATTTCAGATGTCGAGCGTTGAGTTTTTTACGATCGTAAAAGAACATCTGAATCCGGGCGGAGTTATGGTCGTAAATATGAATATGCATTCAGACGATCCGGGTTCGATCAATGAAGCCTTAAGCGATACGATCAGTTCCGTCTTTGATGAAGTGGCAACCGTGACAGTTCCGAATAATACCAATAAAGAATTGTTTGCCGGAGAAGCAGGCATGCTTGAAAAATTAGAAAAGGAAGTCCCGCAGATCAAGAATGGGGAACTTCGGATGATGATGCGTACCGTGCAGGAAAACCTGGAAGTTTATGATGCGGGAGATAATATCCTGACAGATGATAAAGCTCCGGTTGAAGTACTGGGAATGAAAGCGATCGATAAGAT